>CAMWUD010000040.1 GCA_947177365.1 uncultured Porphyromonadaceae bacterium
CATCGGACTGCGCGGTTCTCGCAAGCTACCGCGAGGGTTTCCCGAACGTGGTGATTGAGGCCGGGGCCATGGGGCTGCCCCAGATTGTGACCGACATCAACGGGGCGAACGAGATTATAATCGAAGGCCGCAACGGCACGATAGTGCCGCCGCGTGACAGCGATGCCCTTTACCAGGCCATGCGCCGTATGGCCACCGACCGTGACTTCTCCGCCGCCTGTGCCTCCAAGGCCCGCGGCCTGATAGCGTCGCGCTACGAACAGAGCTATGTGCGCCGCTGCCTGAAGGAGTTTTACAGGGAGGTTTTAGGACTTCCGGTGCGTGAAACTGCAATAAATCAGCATAATGCTTTGTAATATAAAGTTTTTTGACTAAATTTGCATCGCCCTACAGATTTTGAACCTTTTTGCAGACGGTCTGACTTTTTGTCGTCCGGATTGTTATGACATTACCATGCCAGCTGATATAGTAAAGATATTTGAGGATTATTACGATTCTCTGACTGAGAAGCTTGAATCCAAAAGACTCGTGGCTGAGACCAATCACGACCGGATTCATAATTCCGCCATAATGAAGCTTATGCTTGACCATGGCGGACAGATTGACATGTTCTGTGGCTCGATGTCGGTTTTTCGTGACGATTTCTACAACGATATTAAGCGAGATAATCCGGAAGGCTCTGAGGCGGAAATCAAGTCTATGCTCGCAAATTCTCTTACATCATTTCTTTCGAAAGATGGAAGCAGGCTTCGGGTGGTGCAGGAACACAGTATGGAACGTCTGCCGGATGACCTGATTGTGAGCAAGTCTGTGTTTGAATCCGCCATGAGGGAGGGCAAACTGGAAATCTATTATCTGGAATCGAATTTCCTGTGGAAGGATATGATGAGTCACTTTGCAATATCATCTGTCGCCGGAATGATGCGGATGGAGACCGACAAGACCACTCATGAAGGCATGTTTATTGCGAATGCTGAGGCTACTTCCAAACTCGCGAATACAACTTTTGACAAGCTTCTCGAAAAGTCAGAGCTGTTTCAGGCATGATTTGCGATTGTATACGCTTTCTTGACTATAGTCAGACCTTTTTAGGAGTGCTTATTGCTCTCCTGGCTCTGATGCTTTACCGACATGACGGAAATCTGATATATAAGATCCTTTGTGCTGTAAATAATGAGAATTCAAGCCGCGTAAGGAAGGTTCGACGTGCCGTCTACGAAGCAGACCTGCTTAATGATGAAAACTACAAGAAGATAGAAGCATGCTCCTGTGGCAAGAATGCGGCTATGAATAAAAAATGCAGGGTCAAGCTATTGGAAATCAAATTCAGGATTATGCAGAATCTGACAGATTTCCAGCCTGACTCATACACCGGTTATGCAAACAGAGTTGTGGCATGGCGAGAGGTTTTTCTGGCTCCGTGTTTTGTTTTCGGTTTCTGTGTGCTGATGTTCGCTGTAGATGAACTGCTGTTTGTGCATCCGGCTCTGGCAATGTATTCGTTTCAGATGATTTTCTGGTTCATGGTTATGAGTGTGGTTTTCTGGCTGTGTATCTGGGGACGATATCTGAAGGATGCATGGGTGGTAAGCGACATTGCCGTGGCTTCTGCCGCGGACGATGATGGTGAGGACGGTCATAGGGCTATGACAAAAGAGTTTATATTCTCCATGATTTTACTGGTGATACTGCTTGTGACTCTTACTTGTCTGGGCATGTATCATAAAATCGGACCGTTTTTCGGCTATGCTTTTTTAGTCATTATAGTGCTTTTATGTGTTATAAAGGGGCTGAGTTTTGCCGGTATGTTGCTCAGTCATAGCGCTAACAATAATCTGGTATCGTATCGTTTTATACTCCAGCATTTTTTATGGATTTTCACAGGTTCTCTGTTGTGCGTGCTTTTTGTATGCATGATGTATGATAGTCCGTTGGAGTATCAGCAGTTTCTGTTTGATTACGATGAAAAAACAAAGGTCTGGAATTTTGTCAATCTTAAAATGACGGCTTTCGGATTTATAGCTTTTTTCGGTCTTTTGCTTCCTTTTCTTTTTCCATATCTGATTGTAATACATCTTATAAGGGTAGCAAACAAGCAGTCTGAAATTATCAGAAAAGAGAATATTGCCGCTACTGAAATACTCAAGGCTGATATGGCGGCTTTTGTAAATTCCAATAATTTGTCATAAGTAGCCTCGACGGCTGTGTGTTTTTGGATATTTCCTTTTGGATTTGTACGAAAACATATTTTTAAGGCTGACTATAGCATGTGTTATTTCCATATTGCGGATTTGCTAAGAGATAACATGCCATTTCAGTCGCGTGAGGAATATGAGAGCTATTTTAAAGAACCGGGATACGTGCATAAACGTCTTATATGATACCTGAAGGCGAATATAGGCAGGCGGTCAGCAATGGGAAATCTTGAGAAACTTATAAGCACTGCCAAATTCACGTCGATACGGGATTATCTACAGGTTTATACTCCTTCAAAAGTCACTGAAATCTAATCATTGATAACACACTTGCGCTTCAATTTTCATAAGCGATGGCCTAAGGCCACAAATCTATTGTTTTCGATGAAATTATACAGGAACTTTTTTAAGCGGGGCATCGACATATTGGCGTCGGGCTCGGCACTGCTGTTGCTGTCGCTTCCGCTTGCGGCGGTCACACTGTGGCTCCATTTCGCCAACAAGGGCGCCGGAGCTTTCTTCTTTCAGGAACGACCAGGCAAAGACGGCAAAATCTTCCGTGTGGTCAAGTTCAAGACCATGACCGATGAACGCGACGCGCAAGGCAATCTGCTGCCGGATGCCCAGCGTCTCACGAAGGTTGGGCGCTTTGTCCGCTCCACCTCGGTCGACGAGCTGCCGCAACTCTGGAATGTGCTCCGTGGCGACATGAGCCTTATCGGACCCAGACCCCTGCTGGTGCAGTACCTGCCGCTGTACAGTCCGCAGCAGGCGCGCCGACATGAAGTGCGGCCCGGAATCACCGGCTGGGCACAGTGCCACGGTCGAAATGCCATCAGCTGGCAGAAGAAATTCGAACTCGATGTGTGGTATGTCGACAACCTGTCGCTGCTGACCGACTGCAAGGTGGTGCTGACCACAATACGCAAGGTGCTGAAACGCGACGGCATATCGAGCGCCACCTCGGCCACTATGGAATATTTCAATGGAAACAATTAATCTTTTCGGGGCCAGCGGCCACGCCAAAGTCATCATGGATATGGTTGAGGCCCAGGGCGATGCCGTGGGGGTGCTGTACGACGATGCGCCCCGCTGCGATACACTCCGGGGTCACCGGGTGCTGCGGGCGTCGGACGTGCGCGTAGAAGGTCCGATGATAATCAGCATCGGTTCGAACCGTGTGCGGCGCCTGATTGCGGAGCGTTATCCGCTGCGCTATGCGCGGGCTGTACATCCGACGGCGCAGGTGGCAGCCACTGCCACTTTGGGCGAGGGTACAGTGGTGATGCACGGAGCCATCATACAGGCGGATGCCCGGATTGGTCGTCATTGCATAATCAACACCGGAGCGTCGGTCGACCATGAGTGTCGCATCGGCGACTATGTGCATATCTCGCCCCATGCCACTCTGTGCGGAAATGTGCAGGTTGGCGAAGGAGCCTGGATTGGCGCCGGAGCAACGGTAATTCCGGGCATTAAAATCGGTGCCGGCGCGACAGTCGGCGCCGGGTCGGTGGTGGTGAGAGACATTCCTGACGGTGCTACAGCCTACGGAAATCCCTGCCGGATGAAGTGACCCCTGCTCTGATGATATACGGCGGCCGCTGCGGTTTTTTGCCTCAGCGTCCGCCGCTTTTTTTATTATGGACGCTTTTTTTTTGAAACATAGGCGGGAATTGCGTTTTTTTTGCTAAATTTGCGGAAATGCTAACCAACACATACACATTATGCGACTTCATGTTTTCATTCCGCTATTGCTGCTGTGCCTGACTCTCGGAGCCTGTTCCCGCGACAGGCTGGAGATTGAATATATTCCCGTCAAGACCGAGGAAGGCGACCGGGTGACGCTTATGGCTCCCGACGGCAAGACTGTGGACTATGATTTCAAAGGCGATGTGTCGCCGGTGTTCGATGGTGTGTTTACTGTGCGTGACCGCCGAGGATATACGGTGTACCGCTTCGACCGCAAGAATCCCAAGGTAGTGGAGAATCTCGAAGACCTCGACTGGGTCGGCTTAATGAGTGAGGGTCTGATTCCTTTCCGCCGCAAGGATGGCGGAAAGCTGGAATTTGCCGATGCCGACGGTGAGGTGCGCTTCTCGCTGGGCAAGGATGTGATGTGCTCGGGTTTTTTTGTCGATGGCTTGATGATTGTCCAGTCAACCGACGAGGAGACTTATGCCACACAGTTCGGTGCCGTCAATACCAAAGGCGAGCTTGTGGTGAAGATGAAATATGACGATATTCGTTCGTTCAACGAAGGCTGCGCTCCGGCAAAGCTCGGCGACAAGTGGATACTCATCGACAAGAAGGGCGAGAAAATCTCCGACCTAAAGGGTGTGGATCTTGTCGTCGGTCCGATGGTGGACGGCTATATGCCCGTACGTCGTGGCGAACATTGGGGTTTGTGGAGCCGCAAAGGTGAGTTCACCCGATTTAAGAATAATCTGACAATAAATTGTTTCAATGGCCGCTATACCATTGTAGAAGATGAGGACGGCGGCTATGGCGTCTATGATGTGGAGGCGCAGCAGGTGGTGCCGACGCGCTATGAAAGTGTGTTGTTCTCCGGTCGTGACCGTTTTCTTTGCCAAAAGGGCGACGACCGCTGGCTGATTCTTGACAGCGACGGCGAGAAGGTGGCCGATATCCGGGCTGAGCAATTGCTCAATTTAGACAGCAACATCCAATTTATCGGCGGTGACTTCCTTATCGGCGGCGAGCCGGGCTGCTATTATCTCTACGACCGCGAGGGTAATAAGATTCCTGACTCCCGTTTCCGCCAGCTTGCCGGATTCTGACTTATGGAGCGTCTGATGCAGTATGTCTGGCAGCACCGTCTGTGGGTGGCGGGACAACTGCGTACCTCCGACGGCCGCCGGGTGACGGTCGTCGACCAGGGGCGACTCAACAGCGACGCCGGCCCGGATTTTTTCAATGCCAAGGTGAGTATCGACGGCGAGATGTGGGCCGGCGACGTGGAGATTCATGTCCGCGCGAGCGACTGGCACCGCCACGGCCACGACGGCAACCCGGCCTATGACTCGGTGGTGCTGCATGTGGTAGGGGTGAGCGACTGCACGGTGACGCGCAGCGACGGTTCGCCGATTCCGCAGCTCACGATGCCCTGCTCGCCCGATTTCCATCACCGCTACAACGCCATGGTCAACAATCCTTACGGCGAGCTTCCATGCGCCCGCGAGCTGGCCGGTGTTCCGGATATTTTCGTGCGCGACTGGATCAACGCTCTGGCTCATGAGCGGCTTTACACCAAGTCGGACCGTGTGCTGGGCTATGTGGCCGAAAGCGGGGGCGACTGGCGCAACGCGGCCTACATCACACTGGCGCGTGCGCTTGGTTTCAAGACTAACAGCGAGCCTTTCGAACGCCTTGCCCGCTCGCTGCCGCTACGTCGGCTCATGAAACACCGCGATTCGCCCGAGGCTGTCGAGGGCATGCTCTTCGGCATGGCCGGCCTGCTGGACGCCCAGACCGGGAATCCCGACCATTATGTGCAGCGAATGATTCAGGAGTACAGGCTTATGGCGGCCAAGTTCCAGATGAAGCCGCCCCAGGGTCTCGGGTGGAAGATGGCACGAATGCGTCCGCAGAATTTCCCGCACCGGCGTCTGGCCTATCTGGCCGCGCTGATGCACGATGGCTTTGTGCCGGGTCATGCCGTGAATGTGGAGACTCTCGAGGAGGCGCGCTCGCTTTTCCGCCTCGACCTGAAGGGTTACTGGTCGCGCCGCTATTCGTTCGACAGCGAGACTTCGCCCACGGTACGGGCCATCAGCGACCGCATGATCGACTCTCTGGTCATCAACATGGTCATACCGGTGCTTCATGCCTATGGCGTGGCTCACGACGACGACCGCCGCACGGAGCGTGCCGTGGAGATGATGCAGCGCATCAAGGGCGAGGACAATGTGTATACGCGTCTGTTCGACAGTCTGGGCATAAAATGCGGCGATGCCTATACGTCGCAGGCGCTGATTCAGCTCCGTACCGAGTACTGCGACAGCCGCAAGTGTCTTTATTGCCGCATAGGCCACCGCCTGCTGGCGGCCAGGGTGGCTCCGTAGGCCGCGGCTCCGGTCAGGGGCAGGAGTACGAGCTGTGCCACGATTCCTCCGGCATATGGTCTGACAAGCAGCACGGCTGCTGTCATGACAGCCGTGGCCAGCAGGTAGAAGGGTGTGTCGCGGTCTATGATGCCTGTGTGTAGCCTGCGCCTCATATGCCATGCCATGATGGCGGCTACGGTGCCTTCGGCCGCGAGCGATGCCCATGCGGCGCCGTTCTGGCTCATCGACGGTATGAGCAGGAGGTTTACCGCCAGACTGACCGCCGCCCCGCCCAGACAGGCGGCCGTGGCGGCTTTTTCATATGCCAGAGGTATGAATACGGCGGCGTTGAGCACGCATACGAAGGCTATCAGCACCAATGCCGGACCGAGTATGCGCAGCACTCCGGCAGCGGGCAGGTATGCCTCGCCGCAGAAGAGCAGCACAATCGGCTCGGCCAGCAGTGCCAGTCCGGTGCCCATTGGCAGGCCGAGCGCCCAGACGAAGCGCATCGATTTGCGCAGCACAGCACGGTATTCGTCGGGCCGGTCGGTGGCCAGCAGTGCCGAGGTGCGTGGCAGCAGGGTGGTCTGCAGGGCTGTGAGGAGTCCCAGAGGCACGGTGACGATTTTCATGGCGCCCATGAAGTAGCCTACGGCGGTGTCGCCGCTGATGAAGCCGAGAATCACTACGTTGAGGTTGATGTATATCGCCGATGCCACTGTCATGCCGAAGACTCTGGCCACTGCGCGGCTGTGGCGCCACGGTTGCAGCCCTCTCAGAGGCTCTGGCGAGGCGCTCAGACGCCGGAAACGCATTAGGTTGAACACATGGCTGCCGTAGGTGCCGAACACAGTCAGGGCGCCGTACAGGAGCAGATCCTGCGGGCTGTGGACGCAGCTGAAGAGCACTATGGCGTATGCCACGCGCACACAGAGGCCGCGGACAGTGATGTAGGCGAAGTCTTCGGTGCCGCTGAAGAACCATTCGCAGCCTATGGCGGCGAAGAGCAGGCTTGACGACAGGACGAGAAACAGCGGGATGTCGGCGCGTATCTGCGGCACTGCGACGCAGAGCAGGCCTATTACTACTGCGGCCGCTGCCGTGAGCTGCAGGTGGAGCAGCAGGAGTTCGACGGCTGTCCGCGAGCGCTCTGCCGGCTTGTGGGCCAGGCGCGCTATTTCGCGTACGCCGTAGAGCGGTATGCCCAGG
Organism: uncultured Porphyromonadaceae bacterium; assembly: GCA_947177365.1. Taxonomy (GTDB): domain Bacteria; phylum Bacteroidota; class Bacteroidia; order Bacteroidales; family Muribaculaceae; genus CAG-873. The sequence goes on from CAMWUD010000040.1 coordinate 7,475, forward strand.
CAGCTTATAAGCGATATGTAGGTGATTATCGACTGGTAGAAGTTTACCTGGCCTATGGCTTCGGGGCCGAGCACGCGTGCCGAATACGGGAAGGTGATGAGATAGAAAACCACGCCGCCGACTGTGTTGACGGCGTTGAGCGCGTAGTTTCGTCCCAGAGAGCGCATGGCTACAGACGGCTTACCCGGATGAGTTCGAGGCGGGTGGCCGATTTGCGTACGATGTCGAGGCGGTATGGCGGCAGTTCTGTCGCAGAGCCTTCTTCGGGTATGGTGCCGGTGGTGTGGAGTATGAGTCCGGCTATGGTCTGGTAGGCGTCGTCTTCGGGCAGGTCGAGGTGGAACTGCTCGTTGATGTCGGCTATCTCGCAGCGTCCGGAGAATTCCCATACGCCATCGGCGATTTCGCGCGAGACGAGTCCGGTGCGGTCGTGTTCGTCTTCGATGTCGCCGAATATTTCTTCCACGAGGTCTTCGAGGGTGACGAGTCCGGCGGTGCCTCCGAATTCGTCGACAATGGCGGCCACTGATTTCTTCTGTTGCAGCATGCGTCGCATCATCTTGTTGGCCAGAAGGTTTTCGGGTGCGTAGAGCACCGGGCGTATGTGCTGCTGCCAGTCGCTGTCGGGGTTGAAGAGTTCGCGGACGTGGATGTATCCGGCAATGTTGTCGATGTTTCCCCGGTATACGATGATTTTGCTGCGTCCGCTTTCGGTGAAGAGGCGCACCAGGCGGTCGCGGTCGGTGGAGTCGATGTTAACGGCCACGAGTTCGTTGCGCGGTGTCATGCAGTCGCGCAGGCGTGTGTTGGAGAAGTCGAGGGCGTTGCGGAAAATTTTCACTTCATGCTCCACTTCTGTGGATTTTTCCTCAAGTTCATCGATTGTGCTGTCGAGGTAGTCGTTGAGGTCGCCGATGGAGAGTATTCTGAGCCGAGGTCTTGCGTCTTTCACTCCTGACAGTTTCATCAGCAGGCGTGAAAGCCAAGTGGCAAGGAGCGATACCGGATAGAGTACGATGTAGAAGATATATATCGGCAGGGCCACGATTTTAAGCGATTTGTTGGGGTTGATGCCGAAGATTGTCTTGGGCATGAATTCGCCGGTGATGAGTATGACTGCTGTCGATATAAGTGTCTGTCCGATGAGCACGAGTGTCTGTCCGATGCCGAGCCGCTCGAGCCATGGCTCTATCAGGGCGGCGGCTCCCATGCCGTATATCACGAGCATGATGTTGTTGCCTACCAGTATGGTGCTGATGAAGAATTCGCTGTTGGTGTAGAAGCGGTTGATTATGCGCGAGAGTATGCCGCCGCGTTTCACGTCGATTTCCATCCGCACGCGGTCGGATGTCACGAATGCCATTTCGGTGCCGGAGAAGAGTCCGGAGAAGAGCAGCGATATCAGGGCGATTATTAGCCAGGTGGTCATTGCGGTTGGTGTTTTGTTTTTTTCAGCGTGCCCGTGGTCGGCGGCTTCTTTGGGTGGCGGAGCTGTCGGCTGCGGTAGTGTCGGCGCTTTTGGCTGTGCCTTGTCCGAAGTCGCTGCGGCGTATCGGTATTATGCCGGTGGGGCGCTGCAGGCTGTATGCGCTCATCTGTTCGTCGCTTTCAAAGCCGTAGCCTTCGAGTATGTGGTCGGCGCGGACTATGTGGACGAAGGAGTCGGAGTAGACGCGCCGTGTGTTGCGGTTCCAGAAGAGCTGGTTTGTCAGGAAGCTGTCGCGCATGGTGTTTACGGCGGTGACGTGTCCGTCGAGCTGCCACAGCCCTTTGGCACTGAAGAATTTGGCCGAGTCGCAGTCCATGGTCGCTTCGGGGCGCATGTCTTTGTCGAACTGCTGCAGGTGCAGCCCGGAGGGGAAGTTCCAGAAGGGTTCTTCGGCGTCTTCGTACATGACCCAGAGCGGAGTGGTGATTTTGTAGCGTGTGTAGCCGGAGTCGCTCACGAAGGTGGTGACATCGGCTGTGCGCATGGTGGGTGTAAGTTCTCCTGCGTTTGCCACGTATTCGTGGTTTTCCTCGCGGCAGCCTTGTGTCATGTTCAGTGCGGCGAGCAGCACGGCAAGCAGCGGTAGGCGTCGCATCAATAGAGTTTATTCTGACGGAACCACATCTCGTTGAAGTTTATGCCGAGGGTCACGAAGACGTAGTTTTCTTTTATCAGAGGGTTGGGATATGCCTGACGGTGGCTCCATTCCAGACCGAGGTTGACCATGGTCTTGAATCCGGGTACCGGAAATCCGAAGCCTACGGATGCTCCGTATTCGCGAAGGTTGTTGCCGCGTATCTGCAGGTAGTCGCGGTTCCAGAATCCGCCGGCGCGGTAGTGTACACGCTTGAAGTAGCTTCCGCGCGGGGCGGGAATGAATTCGCCTCCGAATGCCACTTTGTAGCGGTTTGCCAGGGCGTGGTCGCCGATGACGGAGCTGGCGTCGATGCTCGGGAAGCGGGCTTTGCTCCAGGGCTGGTAGGTGAAGTCGGCTTCAAGCATGAGCTTTTCGTTCCAGCGCCAGTTGATGCCGGCACCCCAGCTTTCGGCCAGGGAGTAGCGGCTCGACAGGGAGCTTGACGCTTCTTCGGGAGCGGTGTCGACCGACGGGTCGTAGAAGAATTCGCGGTAGTGTCCGAGGAGTTTCTTGCCGGGGGCGTATGTCAGGCCGAGGGTGAATGTGTTGCGTGCGATGTTGAAGTTGTACTGGGCGCCGAATTCAAGGTGGAAGTCGCGCACTTCTATCTGCCGTTCCAGCAGCGATGTGGAGCCGGTGACGGTGTATGCGTAGGTGTCGTTGTAGATGGTGCCGAACATGTAGCTGATGTTGGCGCCGATGGAGAAGCCTTTGAAGGGTCGTCCGGCGATGCCTGCGTAGAACATGTTGATGCTGCCGCCACCGTCGCGGGCGTCAGAGCCGTTGTCTATTGTGTTGCCGAATGAGTAGCCTACCGAGGCATAAGGCAGCACGCCGATGCTTGCACCCATGTAGCGTCCGAGGGGGAACTGCATGTTGATATAGTCAAGTCCGCCGCCGATGTGGCTTTCGCGGGCGCCGTTTTCTTCCATCCATACGTTGGTAAGGTCGAGACCCATGTCGAAGAGGAAAGTCAGCGAGTCGATGCGGGCGTAGGAAGCGGGATTCATCACGTTGATCTGGCGACCGGAGTTCATGGCGTATCCGATTCCGCCCATGGAGCGCTGAGCCGAGGTGGTGTTGTCGCGCAGTATGCCATAGCCGTATCGCGAGTAGGGCGTGAGTGTGCCGTTCTGGGCTTTTGTGGCGAAGGCGCTTCCGCAGAGTATCAGCGCGGCGGCCAGTGTCTTAGCAAGAAATTTTAGCTTCATTATATGCAAGTATGCTGTTTAGTCCTATTAGTACGAGGTCGTGACTGACGGTGCAGTCGAGTGAGGTGTGGCGTGAAATCATGTCGGCCCAGCCGCCGGTCACCACTATTTTTGCGTCGGGGCCGAGGCGCCGGGCATAGAATTCGAGTTCGGCCGCCACGCCGTAGACGGCTCCTGAACGGAGAGCTTCACGGGTGTCGGCTCCGAAGTACTCGGCCGGCCCGTCGTAGGCGTCGACAAGGGGCAGGCGGGCGGTGAAGCTGTTGAGCGCTCTCAGACGCATGCCCAGACCGGGCGATATGTTCCCGCCGAGGTAACGTCCGTCGGCGGTGACCATGTCGTATGTTGCGGCGGAGCCTATGTCGGCCACGAGTATCGGTCGTCCGCCATAGAGGTCGAAGGCGCCCATCGCGGCGGCTATGCGGTCTGCTCCGAGGGTTTCGGGAGTGCGGTAGCATATTTTCAGCGGCATCGGCGTACGGCAGTTTATGTCGGTAGTCTCGATGCCGAGGCGGTTGAGAGCCTGCAGTAGCTGCGCCGGGGAGTCGGCTACGCTGCATATGGCTGCCCTGAGGGGGCGGGAGCACCCGGCTATGAGGTCTTTGACTGCGGTGAGTTCGTCGGTGCGGACGCAGAAGCGGGCAGTGATTTCGCCGTGTTGCCACAGCGCCGCCTTGGTGCTTGAGTTGCCTTGATCTATGGTCAGATATGCGAACATAGCCACAAAATTAGCAATTCGCCTTTAGATAAATGAATAATGCTTAAAATTTAACTATTTATTAACGCAAAAATGAGGCTCTAAATGACAAGCCGTGCCTGTTCCGGAGCGGCTATGGCTTTTCCGGGGCGGGCACGGCGTGTATTTGTGGTCGGCTCTTGGAACCGTTTGTCAGTCTGATGAAGCTGTATCAGAGTTTTGCCTTGATTGCGGCTGTGGCTTCTTCGTAGCCCGGCTTTTCGAGCAGGGCGAACATGTTGCTTTTGTAGTTTTCCACTCCGGGCTGGTTGAAGGGGTTCACACCGAGTATGTATCCGGAGATGCCGCATGCGGCCTCGAAGAAGTAGATGAGTTCGCCGAGGTAGTCTTCGCGCAGGCAGGGGATGGTGATGCGGAGGTTGGGTACACCGCCGTCGACGTGGGCGATACGGGTGCCGAGTTCGGCCATCTTGTTGACTTCATCGACACGCTTGCCGGCGATGTAGTTGAGTCCGTCGAGGTTGGCGTCGTCGCTGGGGATGACTACGGTGTGGTGCTGTTCGAGCACGGAGAGTACGGTCTCGAATATTGTGCGTTCGCCTTCCTGAATCCACTGACCCATGCTGTGGAGGTCGGTCGAGAAGTCTACCGATGTGGGGAATATGCCTTTGTGGTCTTTGCCTTCGCTTTCGCCGTAGAGCTGTTTCCACCATTCGCCGAAGAAGTGGAGTTTGGGGTTGTAGTTTACGAGAATCTCGATTTTCTTGCCGTCCTGATAGAGGGCGTTGCGGGTCTGGGCGTAGGTGAGGGCGCTGTTGTCCTTGCCTTCGAGGGTGGCGCGTTCCATGCGGGCTGCGCCGGCTACGAGAGCTTCGATGTCGAATCCAGCTACTGCGATGGGGAGCAGGCCTACGGGGGTGAGGACAGAGAAGCGGCCGCCTACGTTGTCGGGAATCACATAGGTCTTGTAGCCTTCTTCTGTGGCGAGGCTGCGGAGGGCGCCTTTCTTTTCGTCGGTGATGGCCACGATGCGCTTGGCTGCTTCTTCACGGCCTACCTGCTTTTCGAGCTGTTCCTTGAGCAGACGGAATGCGATTGCCGGCTCGGTGGTGGTGCCTGACTTTGAGATTACTACGATACCGAACTGACGGTCCTTGAGGTAGTCGGAGAGTTCATAGAGGTAGTCCTCGCCGATGTTCTGTCCGGCGAAAAGCACCTCGCATCCTTCGTGACGGTAAGCTGCAAAACTGTTGCTGAGGGCTTCTATCACGGCTTTTGCGCCGAGGTAGCTGCCGCCGATGCCGATTGCCACTACCACCTGGCATTTGGAGCGGAGGTCGTCGGCAGTAGCCTTGATGTCGGCCAGCAGAGTGGCGGGAGTCTCGGAGGGGAGTTTTACCCAGCCGAGAAAATCGTTTCCGGCACCGTTGCCGCTGACGAGTGTGTTGAATGCGTCCTGTGCCACCGGAGCGAGGGCGTCGAAAGCGCCCGGTTTGAGACCGGCCACTGCGTTTTCGATATTGAGCTTTATTTTGTCCATGTCAGTTAGTGTGTTGAAGACAAGTGTAATTTATAAATAATATGCAAAGTTACGCGAAAATGTCTGAAAGAGTTGTTTTGTTTTTAACAAAAAGTGTTAACAGTGCCTTGTGCCGCCGTTGCCGGTCATATCCAGTGTGCGCGCCTGATAAAATACCATACTACGGCCGACAGCAGGAACGACAGCAGGATTATGAATCCGAACGCCGAGGGTGCGTTGCCGAACCATACGTCCACGTTCATGCCGTAGAAACTGGCTATCAGCGTGGGTACCATGAGTATGACCGACAGCGAGGTCATAGTCTTCATGATGTCGTTGACGTTGTTGGAGATTACCGAAGCGAAGGTGTCCATGGCGTTGGAGAGGATTTCCATGTATACGTTCACCGTGTTGGCGGCCTGCGACAGTTCTATCTGCACGTCTTCGAGGAGGTCGGCGTCGCAGTCGTCGGCGAATACTTTGTCGAGCCTGTCGGCGAGGAGCTGGTTGCCCTGCAGGGAGGTGTTGAAGTAGACGAGAGCTTTCTGGAGCTGCATCATCGACAGCAGGGCCTCGTTGCGGACGCTGCGTTCGAGCTGCCGGGTGTACTGTGTCAGGGTGTCGTTGATCTGCTTCAGGTAGCATAGGAACCAGAATGTGGAGGAGTAGATCAGCCGCAGCACGAAGTCCGGCTGGTTGTCGATGGATATATGGCGTCTGTTGCTGTGGTCGATGAAGTCCGGAATCATTTCGGAGTCGGAGAAGCAGACGGTGATGATGTAGTCGTCTTTGGTCATGATGCCCAGCGGGACGGTATGGTACACCAGAGGCTTGTCCTTGTCGTGGATCGGTATCCGCACGATTGTGAGCAGCCAGCCGTCTTCGCGCTCGAAGCGCGGACGCTCGTCGACGTCGGCGATGTTTTCGATGAACGACGTCGGCACACCCCATCGCTCACAGATATAGCGGGTGTCTGTGTTGTCAGGGCGGTCGATATTGATCCAGTAGCGGGGCTGCCACCGGTCTTTTTCTACGAAGCCATCGTCTTCACATGCATAGAAACGTATCATGTAGATATAACAGCCGGAAGAGGCCGATGGTTGCGATGAAAAAATTTGTGAGGGTGAAAAAATTTTTTTAAGTTTGCACCGAACAACCGGCTTGGCCAGAGCATTGGAATATCAGCTATGATTTCAAGGACTCAGCTATAATTTCAAGAACTATGAGTGACAGACTGAAGATTTACTGCCGCAACATCGGAGAATATGTGGATGTTGACGGCGGAGAGAAACTGATTGACATATACCGTGGACTGAAAGACCGCCTCGGCTTCGAGCCGATATGCGCCCATGTGAACAATAAAAGCGAGAGTCTCGACTATGCTGTGTATCATCCGAAGCTGGTGGAGTTCATGCCACGCAATTCGGGCAGCGGCAGGCGCTGCTATACGCGCTCGCTGTGCATGGTTCTGTATCTGGCTCTGACGCGTCTCTATCCGCAGGCCCGGCTGAAAATCGAGCATTCCATCTCGCAGGGCTATTACTGTCTGCTTGGCGGCCTTGATGCGGAACCGCAGGTAATAGATGCCTTGCGTGCCGAGATGAGGCGGATTGTGGAGGAAGACATGCACTTCGAGCTTCGGGAGCGTCTCACCCGCGATGTGATAGAGCTCTTCCGCAGTCAGGGACTCGACGACAAGGTGCTGCTGCTGGAGACGGAACGCAGTCTGTATACTTCATATTACAGACTCGGGGAAATCTGCGACAGCTATTACGGCACCCTCGCCTACTCTACCGGGCAGCTTGATGTGTTCGACCTCAGACCTTACAAGGAGGGGATGCTGCTGCTTGGCTTCGACCCGGCCGATGATTCGGTGCCTCCTCAGCCGCTTACCCAGGAGAAGATGTACGAGGCTTTCACCGACTACCTGCATTTCAATGCCATCCTCGGTGTGAGCAATGTGGGCGAGCTTAACCGCGAGGTGCTGGCCAAGCGCACATCCGACCTGATAAATGTGGCCGAGGCTCTTCACGACAAGCGGATAGCCCGTATCAGCGATGAAATCACCGCCCGCTACCGCGAGGGCGGCGCCCGTCTGGTGCGTGTTGCCGTCCCGTCGTCGTCGGGACAAACCACCACCCCAAAGCGTCTGGCCATCCAGCTCATGACCAATCTGCTGAAACCGCAGATGATTT
>CAMWUD010000041.1 GCA_947177365.1 uncultured Porphyromonadaceae bacterium
ACTCGGGACCTCCGGGTTATGAATCCGACGCTCTAACCAACTGAGCTATCCCGCCCTTTTGCGAGTGCAAAGTTACAACGTTTTTTCGGACTGTGCAAATATTTTTGCAACTTTTTTCAAATATTTTTCATTAAACTCTGTAACAGTGGCTGTTAGCAATCCATCCTGAAATTGCGGGTTTATCCTTTAAAGGATGTTACAAAGATGAGCAATCGCAGTAATCGCAATCACCATCGCAATCATCTGCGCAATCACCATTGTAATCGCAGTAATCGCAATCATCTTCATAATCATCTTCATAATCATCTTCACAATATAGAAGGCCATATTCAAGTTCATCGTCTTCATTGTCTGCACTATGATTATGGTGATGATGATTCTCCCCAGAATCTACATAGGCCGAAGATGTATATTTCATAAAGCCTAATTTATCATTAACTTTATGGCTTCCCGGCAATCTGATTCCTCGCCGCTTGGCCAGATACTCCATTCTAAAGAAGAAAATCCCCGAACATAAAACAAATCCGGCCACATATGACGTGATAATGGATGGGATGAAATTCTCCACCCTGAAGAAATCACGTACCCCAATCAGGCACGCGTACATTATTGTAAATATCAGAGTAAGCGACCAGGTCACTGTCCGCTTTGCTACCTGAGCCTTCCAATAATTGCTCCTCTTCGCTCTGCTTGTTTTTTCTGTTTTCATTGTCATCTATCAGGAAGTTTTTCACAAAGATATTGAATCACCTCCATCCCAACAAGAATTCTGCTGTATAACATAGCAGTCGTGCTGTGTCAGAGCGAAGCGAATGAACGGAAGCAGCCCCGGCGGGGCTGCCGGGGCTGCTGGGGGGTCTGTCGCATTTATTAGCTGATATATCTTACATTGATTAGCTGTGGCACAGCGCGTTACAGCGTTTTTGTTTTACAATTGTAAAACTATTGGCGTCTGAAAGCACTCCGAAAGCTCCCGCTCCGGCGGTTTCAGCCTGCTTTTTTCCGCCTCCGGCTTTACTCAAATTCATCGCTAAACTCACTGCTGAATATGTCGCGGGCCTTGCGTGCCGCCATCAGGTCGGTGAGGTCGCCGGGCCAGCAGTCGCCGCCTGCCTGTGTCAGCGTCAGCGTGTATGTGGCCGGCTCTTCCGGTATGGCCGCATACTCCAGCTCCTCGACCTCCGGATGCACCCTGAGCGGACGGGCATAGAGGTCGAGCAGATACACCTCGCTGCTGCCGAGCATATCTGCAAGCAGTCCGCGACTGTCGGAACACAACGGCACATTCTCCGCCGTGATGACAGTCCGGCGCGGCATTCTCCGGCGCAGCGTGTCGAAGCAGCCTGTAACCGCGTTGTAGCGGCTGTAGCTGCCGTCCTGCTCTTCCTCTGCAGCCTGCCCCGAAAGCTTCAGCGCTGCGGGCAGCTCCATATACTCGAACACCCCGAAACGGTTGCGGAACTTCAGGCGGTAGCGCTCCGGCACCACATCCGCACGGCTTATCACCACAGTCAGCGGGCGCCCGGCGCTGAGCCGGAATTGGAAGCGGTTGCACAGCACACCCTCGGTCAAGAACAGGTGGCGCCGGTATCCTTCAAGGTCAAACGCCCAGACGCCGACAGTCAATCTGTCGTTGAGATTGCCGAAACGCCCGTCTGTCGTGTGGCAATCCAGTTCGCGCACGCTGCCATCGTTCAGAAAATAAAGCGGACCGATTTCAGTCTCGCGAATCGTCATCATAGCGCCTGCCGTGCGTGAGGTCATGAAGAAATTGCTTCGGATATTGAGCAGCCGCGCGGCGAATACATCTGTCCGGCGGTCGGCGTACGCTTCAAGCTCCGGCGCCGACATACCTCCACGGAAGCAATAGGCTGCAAACAGCGGCTCCGGACTGTTGGCACCTTCCACGAACAGCTCGATCAGACGCTCGCCGTCGAACGTGTCGGCCTCCTCCACAGCTGTGCAGAAATATTCGTAATAATCATCTTCCTCCGCTTCGCGTATGTCCGGCACCACGGCATCGACAACAGCCGATATGTCCGGAGACAGCGGCCAGTTCCAGCGGCCTTCGTACACCGTGCGCCCGCCGCAGTCCACCCGGAACTTCCATGCCTTCGGGTCGGTGGTGCTGCCCTGTGCGCCCTGCGGATTTGTCACCACTATCGGATTGCCGCTGTATGCGGCGCCGGATACTGTGCTTGTCTCCGGCTTTGTATTGTCATGTTTGAACATCTTCTGCAGCTTTATAAATTGCGGTCACTGTCCTGTCGGCTGTGGAGATTTCAACCTTGCAGGACTCAAGAAAAAACTCACGCTCTGCCGTCGGAGTGGTCATGAAGCGGTAGAAGTCGTCCATGGTTCCGGCTCGGGTCTGCCTCCATCGGGCATAAAGCGCCGCGATGCTGTCGCTCTCCGGCGCTGTCGTTACGCTGTTCTGTATCATATCAGTCTGATTGCCATACGGCCTTTAAAGTCATTGTATAGGGTACCTCAATCACTATGCTGCCGAGCTTGTCGCCCGGCTCCAGCTCCAGATAGCCTATTTCATGTATCTCATAAATCTCATAGCGGACTTTCGCACTGTAGTTGCGGCGGCATTCGAGACCGGGAGCCCCGGGCGGACCAAGCAGCACGTCGCTGCGCCATGCCAGCGATGTGTCGCTCAGAGCCTCCACTGTGGCGCTCCCGTAGTCTACAAAATAAAAGTCACCCTGCACGCCGTGCTCGGTATAGCCGGTCTTGCGGATCCACTCCTCGGCTGCCCGGCGACGGTTGTCGCTGAGCTCTGCGGCCGCCGCGAGTGTGTCGTCGACATAGCGCCACGTCAGGTTGCCCCACATCCGGAATTGCGGCAGCCCCTGCTCCGCCTGTATGTCGTAGTTGCCTGTGGTGTTGATTGTGCGCAGGGTGAAATCCACGGCCACATCCGCTCCGGCGCCCGAAAGAGTGTAGGCCATGCGCTCTATCAGACAGCGGATACCGTGGAGCTTCACCGGACGAAGCAGATCCAGCCCCTGAAGTATGCGCAGCGGCACCATGGCGCTCACCTCCACGGTGCGGTTGCCATGCCTCAGGAGTTCGTCATACTGTCGCCAGAACGTGTCGAACAGCCCGCGCCGGAACTGCGCATACAGCGTGAATCCCGGGTCGCGGCTCACGCACGGCATTACAGCGCCGTCGGCTGTCTCCGGACTGTTGCGCCCCACCGTGCCGAGACCGTTGGTATAAGCCATCATGAAGGCCAGCGGAGTCTCGCCGGACTCCTCGCTGTCGCTGCCTTTGATATAGCTGTGATAGTGGCGCGGGCCATAGAGATATGCGGGCATGTAGTCCACGCCCACAGACACCACCGGCACACATTCATCGGGCGATTCCAGCTCCAGCGCCTCAAGTCCTTCCGGCTGCGGATCCCAGTTGAAAAACGGACTGGAGGCCGACGTAGTTCTGCCGTTTTCGGAGTCGAGTCGCGAGAAACGCCCGGTGATAAACTCACGCGCCAGCGAGCCGTTGCCGCTCTGTGCGCTTGTGGGAGCCGCCGCCGCCAGCATCGCAAAGTCATATCCCCAGTCATCCCACTGGTCAAAGTCGTCCCGGTCATCCCGGTCGTCAATCCAGCCATAGCCCCGGTCGTCTTCGTCCGGTTCCGGATTTTCCGGGAAGTCACGGTCGGGATCTTCCGGTTCTTCCATTTCGTAGAAGTCATCGCGGACGTCTCCGTCCCATCGGTCGCGCTCCGGATTGTACACCCAGTTCTCGACCGCATGTCCGGTATGCAGCCGCGTGGTGTCGCAGCCCCGGGCGAAGTCCTCGAAGCGTTCCACCTGCGGCTCCGCACCTTCAATCGATGTCCCCGCCGACATCTTCACATACTGCGGGTCATTGTAGTTTATCAGCGGCCAGCCTGTCAGCATAGGGTCAAGAGTGATTTGCTCGCTGCGGTCTATTATATCGCGTATCAGCAGCAGCCGGGCCTCGCCGTGGCTGAAATCGCAGTGGCACACAAGCCCGAAGCGGCACCACAGAGCCGACAGGAACTCCTGCACCGTACAGTCGGGCATCAGGTCGGCATAGGCCAGCTCCGTGCGGCATGCCGCGTCGGCGATATTGTTCAGCACCACCAGACGGGCCATCGAGGCGTAATAGCGGAAAGGATTGCTCTTCAGTTCCAGGCCCAGGTCTTTGAAAATATATTCCAGCACTGCCCACACTCTCACAAAAGGCGTCACGCCGTAATTCTCCGGCACACTTACCTCGGTGGTCTCGCCGTTGATTTCGCCCGTCACTGTCGTGATTTTCACCAGTTTTCCGCCTTTGGCTCTGTTGAGCTGCAGGCCGCTCTCCTTGTCGACAAGCAGCGGAAACACCGCCAGAGCATCGGTCTGCGGGTCTGCGTTGCGGTAAAGATTGTCGAGATGGGTGAAAATCCACTCGCGCTCGCTGAGCGCACCCTGCATAGACTGGCGCAGCGTCGGCAGTCCGGAGAGCTCCGACAGCCGCCGGTCGGCCCAGCGCGAATAAGCCTCGCCATCGTCAAAGCCTATGTTGAACGTCAACCCCTCGCCGAAGCCTGCCGACTGCAGATTCACCACGCCGCTGCGGCAGTACACGCCATGACGCAGCACTGCCGTACAGCGTCGGTCGGCGTCTGCCGGACTTCCGGCATGCAGCAGCTGCGGAAAGCCGAGCGCCATAGCGTTGGCCGGAGTCGCCGGCACTGTCACCGGTACAGACTGCGAACCCATGTCGTTGAACACCGGGCTGAGGTCTTCTATATCGATCGACAGCGGCGCCGCCGTGTCGAGTATATGTCCGTTTATGTCTATAGTCATCGTTTTCAGCTTTTACGTGTGAACGGAGCGCGGGCCGCCTGCATGTTTCGGGCCGCACGCTCAAAATCCTGATAACTCAAAACCGCCTTTACCTCGCGTATCGATTCGGCTGCCTTGCGCAGATCGCGTGTGGCACGTTCCACAGCTTGCCAGTCAGCGCCCAGCCCAATACCCGTCACAATGCCGCCGTCGGCATAGCCGGGAAGCTGCTCCGCCGGAGCGGCATTGCGGCGCCCGGCGCCATGGCCGGTGCGAATGGCCTCGATGGTACCCACGGCATCGATTACACGCGGATTGTCCATTATTGGCATCGGCACCACATACTCGCCCCGGTGCACCACTCCGGCCACTTCATAGCGGTCTCCGTCGCCGGTGTATCCACCTTCGGCATAGCCGGTCTTCAGCACTCGCTCCGCGGTCTGTGTCTGGCTGCTGTCTGTCGATGCGGTGGTCTTGCCCGGCTGCATGTTGCGCACCTTGTCGCGCTCGGCCTTGGCTACAAGGCCCTGCGCTATGCCTGTGGCCGTAAGCATGGCTGCGGCCACAGCGCCGCCAATGGGCCCGAGTTCTGCGAAAGCCTTCATGATGGCCACTGCTGTATTGGCCACAATTTCAGAAATCTTTATGGCAAAATTCACATCGGCGTATTTCTTCTGTATGGCCAGTTTGGCGTTTTCCTTGTCCTGCTCCAGCTGCACGGTCTCCTCGCCGTTGTTCTTTGCCTGCTGGATCAGCACATCATATTTAGCCTCGCTCATGGCTATTTCAGCTTCTTGCAGAGCCGAGAACATGGTCGAGGAAGTCTGCTGCCAGTACTGGTGGTATTTCTGCGCCGTGTTCTGCTGCAGCTTCAGCCGGGCCGCCTGATACTGCTGCTCGCTGATTATACCCTGCTCATGGCGGTAGCGCAGCGCCTCCAGCTCATGGTCATACTCCTCGGCCCAGCTGTGGCCGGCCACACTCTGCAGCTCGTACATCTGGTCGAGATATTTATAATTCAGCTCACGCAGTTTGCGTTGCTTGGCCTCCTCGAGCGCCACGGTATCCATGCCCGCCTCTTCGGCGGCCTTGATCATCGCCGCGTAGGTCTGCTCCACTTCCAGCACCTGACGGTCGAGGGCTTCCTTCATACCCTTCTGCGAACTGCTGTCCTCGGTCATCTGCCGCATTTTCTGCACAAATATTCCGGTATCGGTGAGAACCTGATTCTGCGCCTTGGAAGTGGCGGCGGAGAGCTTGTTCTGGTTCTTCTCCCAGTCTTCGGCCGACACTTCGGCGCATTCGTTCACGGCATCGTAATGGCGCTCTGCTTCCGAGAGCTGCTCGCTGTGCATCTGGCGCTGTGCATTGAGCAGATACAAGTCGGCGGCCTCCTGCGTGATTATGCCTTCGTTGACAGCCTGCCGCACCACTTCCTGCTGCATCTCATAATAAGCGTTTATCGATTCGAGCCGCTCTTTGTGGTCAGCCTCCAGACGTGCCAGCGCGTCCTTTGAGGCCTGCGCCTCGGCCTTGGCCTGCGCCTCGGCTTCTTTTGCCGGATCCGGCTCGGTGGCTTTTGTGGGAGTCTTGGGAGTCTTGGGCGGATCAGGAGTGACTGTGGGCGTTGTTGTGGTAGTGATTCCGCTTCCGGAAAGCACCACATCCGAATAAATTCCCTGTTTTTTCAGCTGTTCCTCGTAATCCTTCAGTCTCTCGTTGCTTTCAGTGTGCTGCGTGTCATACCAGGCGTCAAAGCCCATGTTGTGGCTATTCCGGAAATAATCGGCAAATCCGAGCTGCCCCTGGATATAGTCCTGATCCTTGCCGGGAGGTATGCTGTAGGTGGTCGATGTGACGCCGTTTTCAGTTGTCCGGCTTATCGCCTTTGCGCCTCGTGTCTCGGCATCCATGATAATCTCATCCGCCAGTTCCGAAAATTTACTCCAGCGCTGAAAGGCCTCGTCGCGCGACTCCACATCCGCTTCGACAAGCTCTTTCCACTTTTTTGCATGAGCCTCTAACAATATCTTTTGTTTCAGAGATTTTATATACTCGTCAAGAGCGGCCTTATTCGCCTCATAGGCTCCGGTCTCTGCGTTCAGGCCTGCGTTGTAGTCCGGAATTATCTTGTTTAGTTCCTTGATAGCAGAAAGGCGCTTTTCTTTGGACTCCAGTTCGTTCGATGCAACTTTCACAAGGCGCTCGATTGCTTCCGCCTCACGCCTGTGGTTGTTTTGAGCTTCATTCAAGGCATCGTTGAAATCCTTGGTCTTGTCGGCGAGCTTGTCGGTCTTCTCCGCTGCCTCGTCTTCCGATTTGCCCAGTGTGAAAATCATTGCCGCAAGCGATGTCACCGCCGATATTACGGCCATCCATGGTATCGTCTTCATGGCCGTGCTGAGCGCGGTCATGGCCGTTGTGGCAGCCACGGTGTTTCCTCTGACCACATTCATGGCCACGGCGGCGCCTTTTGTGGCTGCTGTCCATAGCTTCATGGCCACAGTTCCGGCGCTTTTAAGGGCAAGCCATGTTTTTTCAGCACCGATGCAAAGCCACATCGCCACCTTATAGCTGCCGAAAGCTATGGCCACAGCCTTTATCTTGTCGCCGTATTGTCCGAGCCACGCCACCACGCTGCCGACAAGCTGCACTATCGATGTCAGTCCGTCGATTACAGATTTCATCGGCCCCTCGAAATCCGCTGCTATCTTCAGCACCAGTTCCTCGGCTGCCGACTGGAGGCTGGCCAACGCTCCGGCTCCATTGTCGGCCATCTCATCGGCCATAGCGTTGAACTCCTTGGTCACTCCGCTGATTGAATCGCGCAGCGAGTCGAGTTCCGATGAATTGTCAAGAAAGGTCGAGAAAGCGGCCACGGAGCGGGCGTCTGTCAGTTCCAGCGCCTTTGCCAGGTCTATGCCCTCGTCGCGCAGCTTCCGGAGTCCGGCGGCAAGGTCGGCGGAGTTTTTCACCGGCTGTCCGAGAGCCTGCGCGAGTTTGCCATTAGAGTCGGCCAGATTCAGCAGTATGTTTCTTGTGGCCGTGGCCGCCGATGAAGCATCAAAGCCGGCATTGGCCAGCTGTCCGAGTACGGCCACAGTGTCTTCAAGCGAGAAGCCGAACGACGCCGCCACCGGCCCGATGGTCGACAGCGAGGTCTGCAGGAACGAGAAATCGAGTGCCGTCTTGGTTGTGGCCACTGCGAATGTGGCCAGCACATCCTCGGCCTCCGAAGCGTCTTTCTTGAATATTCGCATGGCAGCTCCGGCAAAGGCCGAAGCCGATGCGAGGTCAGTACCCACGGCTGTGGCGAACTTCAACACTCCGGCCTCCATGTCGAGAATATCCTGCCGTGCGAAACCCAGTTTGGCCAGCTCGATCTGCAGCTGTGTAACCTGAGCGGCGGAATACGAGGTAGAACCGCCCAGATCGCGGGCCGCCTTTTCCATATCCTTTATCTCGCTGCGAGTAGTGCCGAGTATCGCGGCCAGACGCGAGTTCTCCTGTCCGAAGCTTATCACCAGATTGAACGCATTTTTGAATGCACCTGTCACAAAGCCCAATACATTGTTACCAATTTGCCAAAGCGCTCCTTTCAATATTTCAACGCCTTTTTCCACCGATGCAAATCCAGTCCTTAAATTGGCTGCATCGTACCTTGTGTTAGAGAGCGCTTGCCTCGTCGCCTCCAACTGCTGCTGGAGTTCTCTATATCTTTCCGGATTTGCGGCTTTTGAGCAGTCCTCAAACTCCCGTCTCAACTCGTCCAGCCGTTTTTTCAACTGCTTTACAGTCATCGAACCGAGATCCAGGTGTTTGCTCAGTTCCGCCACTTTTTTCTTATTCTCGCCAATAAGTGCGTTGTTTTGCCGGATTGCATTCTGCAGGTTTTTATACTCGGCGCTATTTCTTTTGCCCTGGGCTTCAAGTCGTGCCAGTTCGTCTCTGGCCGCTTTGTTTTGCCGCTCGAGTTCCTTGGTTTCTTTGTCCAGTTTATGGATCTCCGTCTGCGCCTGCGATGCGTTCAGAGAGAGCACCCATTTTATGTAGTCCGGTTTTAGTTGTGCCATAATAATTATTTTATGGCACAAAGATATAAATGCGGGATTATCCTTTAAAGGACATTATAAATACGAGCAATCACAGCCTACTTGTTGTTATCCCTAAATCAAGCCGTAAATATCTCTCCAGTTCAGTTTTAAAGTCTTCTGTGGATCCGTACGGAATAACATACCAAAAGTGCTATCGTAGCTTTCGAGTAATCCTGGCGGAATTTCACGCGGTCCGTCGTAGTTCCAGTCTTCACGGCCTGTAAAGGGATTGAACCCAAAGGGAAACACCAGCAACTTCGGACCGCTCCTTCCAAGCGTCACTGTGCCTTCCAATTCCAGCTCACGGGCTAAATCCAGCTCCAAACTATATGACACCAACCAGTCATTCACCTTATCCTCATCCACTACCGGTCCTGAGCCACATACCGAATCCGTAAGTATTTCATCAAGCAATTCAGAATTGTCAGACTCTAAATCACCGCCGGAACAGAACGAGTCGCAATCCTCATCATAATAATCCTCATCATACTTTTCATTGATGCGGGCGCAGTACTCCTCCAGAGCAATACGTTGCTTGCGGCACTCCTCGATTTTGCCGAGCCGACGTATCGCTTTCAGGCGTTGCCATATTCGACGGATTGTCTTCTTTGTCATCTATCAGGAAGTTTTTTACAAAGGTAACGAATCACTTCCGCCCCTGCAAGAAAAAGTGTTTAAGAACATGTTTCTCACTGACCGCCGAGACTGTCGGCCAGAGCCTGGCCATAGTTCTTGCGCAGCCAGTCGCGGAACTCAAAGCGGATATTGTCGCGGGTCTCGCCGTACAGAACACCCCAGATCGGGCGGTTGTATATCCGCTTGTTGCCGTAGCGCTTCATGTCGAGGAAGCGGACATATTTCGGATATTTGATTTCAGTCACTACCCCCTGCCCCGACTGACTGATGGAATAGACCGGGCTCTGCAGAGCGGCACGCAGCGCGCCGCTTCTCGATGTCAGTTCCGGAGTCTGATAGATCCGCTCTTCGGCTGTCTCGGACTGTATGTTGAAAATATTCCGGAACGACTTCTCCAGCTGGTGACGGAAATACTGTATCTTGATAGCATCCATCACTCAGTAAATGCGAATCCTATGCTCCACCCGGCCCAGGACGCGAAAAACTCCGTCTCCGGCATAATGTCGATTGTGTCCGGCTCCAGACTGAAAGCCCCGCAAGGCCGGGCCGTTTCGCGAATCAACAGATTTTTAAACTCCTCCGCCGCCCTCTGCGACTCTATCAGCACCTGACCGGCCGTGGTGTCGCGCTGGTTGAACTTCTGCATCACAAACACCACCGCACTGTTCACCTCCCTCACCGCATCGGGGTTCGACGCCGACACCTTGGCAATCGGCGGCAGAACCAGCAGCAGCGGGGTATCGGCTTCGGGGATACGTGCTATCCGGTCGGCCATGCCCTGTTCGGTAGTGACGAGCATAGCCGATTTTATGTCCGGGATGCGCTCGGCAAGCCCCCGGCAGAACTCGATGTACTTCTGTAGATTTACCATGGCTGTCAGTTGAGGTTGAAATAATGGTCGGCCTCGGCCTGACGTCTCGTCACCAGTCCGGGCAGCACACGCCCTCCGGCATACACCCAGCGCCGGAACTCGCCGGCAATCGACGGGTCGGCGGGGTTGGCCTTCACCTTCCGCAGCAGCGTGGATGTCTTCAGCGCCCCGGCGCCTATGTTGAAGGCCAGCGACACCAGGGCGTCGAACTGCCGCTGTGTGAGCACAGTTCCGGCGGTAAGCTGCGCCACCTGCCGCGCTGCGGCGTCGACATCGGTCTCGAGCAGCCGCAGGGCCTCTTCCCGGCTTATGGTCATGCCCGGGCGCACATCGGCGCCGGTATGGCCGTAACCTATCGTGAGCACTCCTGCCGGACAGCTGTAGGCAGTCAGACGGCAGCCCTCCCAGAGGGCAATTTTGTCGATTATTACCTGTGATGCTTTCATTACTCTTTCTTTTCGTGTAAATACTCGAATTTGCATTTGTAGAGATACAGCAGCACCTCCCAGAAGCCGGCGGCCTCCACCTCACGGACATTGCCGAACACATTGGCCTTGGCTATCTCGAACGTGATGCCGATCCAGCCGGTGCGGTCGTCGGGCCGCCGTTCGCCTCCGCTGCTGCGGAAGATGATCGACAGATCGATGCTGCGACCGTTCACTGTCACCGGCCCGCTGCTTATGGCATTCCACACGGTAGCGAAAAACACCGGCGCATGAAACAGCAGCACCGGCGGCACTCCGGCACCCTCCGGCACCTTGTAGAGCGTTCTGGCCATCGCCTCCATGGCGGCGGCGCGTACCTCGTCTGACTGGTCGCTGCAGTCGGGCAATATGGTCAGGCACTGCACGAAGTCGCCGTAACTGAGCCCGTGGAGCCAGTCGAGCGGCCCACGGTAGCCGTCGACTTCCGGCAGCAGGTTGCGGCACGAGCCGAACTGCAGCTCCACCTTCGCGCGGCCATCCGGACCGGTGCTGCGGCGCATGAATCCGGCCAGCACGTCGGGCATGGCCTTTTCGGCCTGCGCCACATATTCCGGAATCAGCATGGTGTAATCCAGCGAACCCAGCCCGGCCAGATAGCTGAACAGGCGGCACCGGAGCTGATCCCCGCTGATGTCGCCCGCCTGATATGCGGAGGCCAAGAACACGTAGTAGCGGTATTGCTCCGGCGTCAGCTCGTCGGGCTGTGCCGGAACATCGATATATCGGTCGCGCAGCAGTATTCTCATGGCCTTTAGAAACTCATTCCTTTCGAGTGGGCAATCGGTCCGGGCATATACAGGTCGGGGGCGCTGCCGTCGGAGCGGAGTTCGGCCACAGCATCCTCAAGCTGCTGGAGATAGCGGGCGGCGTCGGCGCCGAGCGATGCCGCCACTGCCTCGCGGGCGCTTTTCTCCGCCCTGAGCCGCTGCGTCACCGGCTGCGTCTGGTTCACCTGCACTATTCCCTCCGGCAGCACTTCCACCGGCAGGCGCTCCACTGCCTTCTTCATGGCCAGCAGGGCAGTGGCCCGGGCGGCCTGGTCGTAGAGCAGGCGGCACAGCTGCGGGTCGCCCGCAAGCAGCCCGTCGAGCAGCTCGCGCCCCAGCACCGGAGCCACGCTGCCCTCCTGAGCCTCCCGCACCATGGGCAGCAGGGTCATGAACAGACGGTGCGAGCCTATCACATAGTAGCGGTCGAAATCCTCCTTGCTCTTCAGCAGCAGCCCCTGTCGCTGGCGATAGCGCGGCGAAGTGGTCCAGAAGGCGAAGGCGCCCCGGTCAAGCGCCTCGATCAGCGCGTCAGTGGCCTCATAGGCCAGCGAGCGGATATTGGCCTCGTCCTTGTATTGCTCCAGGGCGGTGAGTCCTTTCTCGTTCTCGCCTATGCGGCGGGTGCGTCCATTGACATCGTGGGCGGCGTCGAGCGTGGGGATGATCTTCAGCCACGCGAACAGCGCCACGGCCTGCCGCAGATAGCCCAGCGGTATGGTGGCCGCCGGCGGGCAGGCCGCGGTCGGGTGGCAGGAGTTCATATAGAAGGCGCCCAGAGCGTCCACGGCCTCGCGTCCGGTAATGGCGGCCACATCGCGTATGGCCAGCGGCAGAATCGGGCGCCAGACGGCGAAGTCCACACGGTCCGATATGAAACCGAGCGTCTCGGTAATCTCGCGGCCTCCGTCGCCGTCGCGGTCGAAGAGCTGCGTCACATTGCTGTAGGTGGGATTTCCTGTGGTCATGGGCTTATATGTTTGATTTCACACGGTTTTCGGGATTGACATTCTGCTCGGCCTCCACTATGTTGCGGTAGAGCCCCACGCGTACGCCGCTGCCCGGATAGTTCACATCTATGAAGGTCTGCACCGGGTCGCAGAGCACCATGTCGGGAATGGCCGTCTCGGTGGCGTTGTACACCTTCAGGCTATAGAGTTTCTCCGAACCGCTGCCCAGCTTGGTGTCGAGTATCAGGTTCGACAGCGCCGGATCCAGGCCGAAGCCCGATGTTGCGGCGGCCTCCGATTTCTTGCTTATGGCCACCTGGGCGTCGATGTAGTCTTTTATCTTCTTGTCGATGGGCGTCACCTTCCAGCCCTCGAAGCTGTTGGCCTCGGAGTTCCAGAACTGCGAGGTATGCATGAATTTTCCGGCGTTCTCGCGGCCTGTCACAGAGGCGGCGAACACTTCCATGGCCTCGTCTTTGAAACGCTCCAGCACGGCGGCGCTGTAAGGCTCGCCGCGCTTCTCGTAGATGTCGCGCAGGCGCGCCTCGGCTTTGTCCCAATAGCTCTGCGGCGACTCTATGTGCATCGATATGGCCGAGGCGTTCTCGTTGTACGCCATCAGTATCGGCGCCAGCGTTCCGGCCAGCTCTATCCACTCGAAGGCGCCCTCGAAGCGGGGTGTGCTGTAGTGGTCCTTGTTGTAGCTGTATATGCTGTAATAGGCCAGCGACACCGGATGCCGCAGCGGGTCGGCGGGGTCGAACAGCGGATAGCGGCGCATGGTGCCGGACACCGGATTCGGGAAGTCGGCCACCACGGCCTCGGTCGGCGGCACATCCTCGCCGGCGTAGACAAAGCGCACCCGCGACGCCGGCACATGTTCCAGACGGGCGATGCGCCCCGGACGCCCTACTCTCGGCGCACGGTTCCTCACCACCTTCACCCAGAAGCCCTCCAGATGCACCAGATCCACCAGACAGCGGAGCATCTGGCGCCGGAAGCCGAAAGCCTCCAGCGCGGCCATAATCTCGGCGCCGACGCCCCATTGGCGCGACAGTCGCCCTGTAGACGGATCCTGCTCCAGAGTGTAGAGCTGCGGGCCCTCGCCCCACTGCAGACCGGTCTTCTTGCCCATGATGCCTTCGCCGGCATAGAATTTCGACATCAGCCGCTCTACATATCCCGGCAGGTCGTTGTCGCGCCCGTAAGGTATCACAGGCACGCCCAGCACGTTCACATAGCGGTTCAGCGCACAGCCGCCCACGGCCATGAACGAGGCCGGAGTCCAGCCGAGGGCGGCGCCACGGGCGTTCATATTGAACGACATCAGCGCTCCGGAGCCGTTGTCGATAAATCCGAAGTTTCCGCTTCTTCTAATCATTTCAGTATCGTTTTCATACCGTTGAACTCCACCACGAGCGGCTGCCAGCAGTTGAGCGGCCGCCCTGTGTCGGTATCGGTGAGGAATAGTTTGTAACTCGAGTTGGCCACTACGTCGTTGCTCGCGCGCGGGCGCAAACGCGCGTGCGTCACGTGGCACATGTCGCCGCCGCGCCGGGTGGTGCGGTTCCATTTCCGGAAGCGGATCTGGAAAGTCTCGCCCCGGGCCGACAGCTCGCGCATCCGGTCTATGGCCGTATAAAGGTCGATTGTCTTCATTTGCGGAGTGTCAGCAGGCGGGCCGTCAGCGCCAGTCCCAGAACCAGGAGCGCCAGCGTGGCTGCAAGCGGCCCGCCGTAGGTTTTCGATTGTTTTTTCTCGGTCGTCGAGCTTGTGGTCTCACTCGCGGACGCAGCCACATATCCTCCGGCGGCAGAGCCGCTCCGGCGGGCAGTCGCATCGGTGTCCATGGCGAGGGTGCGCTGCATGAAGCCGCTGCCGCTCCAGAGCAGCAGCACAGGGCGTCCGGCGCTGTCGCGCTCGATGCGCAGCGAGCCGGATTCGGTCCGCCGCTCTTCTTCAACACCCCGGACGGCAGTGGCAGTACTGTCGCGAGTTTCGCAACTGTCGGCGTAGGCACCGGAGCGGGTTTCCGACACTCCGGTGCTGACACTGTGGCTTGCGGTGCTTTGAGAGCCCCGGCAGCCAGTGGCGGCGCAAAGCAGGCAGCCGGCCACAAAAGTAAAAAATATAATACACGCATTATGTTTCATATCTGTGAGATGTCGATCAGTATGCAGTCGGGGCAGGTTCCGGCCTTGGCACAGGCCAGTCCGGCCAGCCGGGCGATTACCTTGTTGTTTCGCTCCACGTTGCTTTCAAGCGTGGTGAGCTGTGATTTCATTTTCTGGATTTCGCCCTGGAGCATGTCGCGCGAGCTGCGTATGTCGTCGCGGTCTTTCTTTATGTCCTCGATAAGCGACTGGTACACCGTCTGGAAGTGCTGCATGGCGTCGGCCTGGGCCTGCTGCCTTGTCTGCTTTGCGGTGTACCACCAGCCTCCGCCGCAGATAAGCGTCAGAGCCGGAAGTATTATTTGGGTGAGTATTTCCATCTTTCATCATTTTTGCCGCAAAGCTACTGACTCCCCGCCGGTTTACGAAGGACAGGCGGAGGTCAGCCCGAAATCGTCTTCAGACTTCCGTTCTCCATGCAATACATCTTCCCGTTG
>CAMWUD010000042.1 GCA_947177365.1 uncultured Porphyromonadaceae bacterium
GAGTAGGGCATGTCGCCTTGCACGAGAATGAATACGCGGGTCTGGGGTGTCTGCATCGGAGCGGTGAACTGGTCAGTGGCGTTGCCGGTGGCCGGTTCGAGAGCGGTCTGATATTTGACCTGAGCGGTTTTTGTCGCGGGGTTGGCGGGGAGAGTGGCGATGTACTGCTCCACGAGCGGACGGAAGGTGTCCATGTCGATATTGCCTACGAACACAAATGTGTAGTCGGCGGCATTGGCGAGCATGCTTTTGGCAATCTTTTCAGTCTCTTCGCGCGAAGCCTGCTTTACGGCCTCGGTCGAGATGGCCTGACGTTTGGGCGAAGCATAAAGGCTCTTCATAAGCGAGCGCTGGAAAGCATATTCGGGAGTATTCACCTGATTGGCCATGCTTGCAACAACCATGTTCTGGAGCGATGCGAACTCGTCGGGATAAATCTTGTAGCCTGTAAAGTAGGCATATACAAGTTCCATCAGCACGGGTAGATCCTTTACAGTGGCGGAGCCGTCGACCGAACGGCTGTAGTCGCCGAAGCTGAGGCTTACGCCTGCCTGCTTTCCGGAGAGATACTTGTCGAGGTCGGCATTGGTGTAGTCGAACGCACCGGCAGCGCCTGAGCCATAGGGGAAGAACTGCATGGTGGCAGCGAGGTCGTCGCTTACTTCAGAAGTTCCGCCGATGGCTATGGCGTTCATCACAATTTCGTTTTCCTTGAAGCCGGTGGGTTTTACGATTACTTTCACACCGTTGCTGAGAGTGAGTTCGGTGGCGTCCCATTGGGCGAGTTTCTGTTCCTTTACAATCTTACCGGGAGCAGGCAGCTGAGGAATCAGAGGCTCGGTCTTGGCATTGTCGACATAAGCCTCGATATTCTCGGCATCGATTTTGGTTGTGATGGCCTGAAGTTCCTGTTCGGTGGGGTTTACATAACCTTCGCCTTCGGGCATCATCACCATGAGGATGCGGTTGTCGGCGGGCAGGAGTTCGGGCAGAAGCTGCTGGTTGATCATGGCCAGAGGAATCATCTGCGACAGAGCCTCATAGATCTGATAGTCGGTCTCTACGCCGGGTATGGGGTTTCCGTCAAGGAAGTTGTCGACATATTCCTGTACGTAGGCAGCCGAGTTTGTTTTGTTGCGTTCGTTATATGCTTTCTCGATGCGTGAGATGAATTCGGCTTTCGCGCGGTCGTACTCGCTCTGGGTAAAACCGCCGCGTACGGCACGGAGGAGTTCGCGGTAGATAGCCTCATAAGCACCGGTGATGTCGCCGCCTTTGGCCACACCCTGTACGGTAAGCGCATCCTTGGTCTTGGCCAGGAAGAAGTCGCCGTAGCGGACGTATGCCTGTGCAAAGGGGCAGTCAGGCTTGAGGGCGAGGTCGCCGAAGCGCTCGTTGAGCATCGAAGTCACCATGGACATCAGATACTGGGTCATATAGAATGCCTGGGTGTTTTTCAGTTCTGCGGGCAGCGAGTCGCTCTTGATCATGAGCTGGAACACAGCCACAGGCATTTCGGGGTCGGAACCTACAGCATAAATGGTACCCGGGGTGTCTTCAACCTGCACATAGATGCGCTCGGCCGGATTGGTGGGCATGTTGATGGGGGTGAAGATTTCCTTGATTTTCGACTCGATGTAGTCGGGGTCGATGTCGCCGACAACGATTATACCCTGCTGGTCGGGACGGTACCATTTGTGATAGTAGTCCTTGAGCGCCTGATAGGGGAAGTTGTCGACCACTTCCATTGTGCCGATAGGCAGGCGTTCTCCGTACTTGTTTCCGGGGTAGATTTTGGGAGCGAGAGCTTCCATGATGCGCATGTTGCCTTTCATGCTCTGGCGCCATTCCTCATGAATGACAGCTCTTTCGGCATCGATTTCGGCATCGGCCAGAGTGAGGTCGCATGCCCAGTCGTGGAGTATGAGCAGACATGAATCCTGGACGCTCTTGCGGGCTACCGGCACGTTCGAGATGTTATAGACAGTTTCGTCCACACCGGTGTAGGCGTTGAGGTTCTGACCGAACTTCACGCCGACGGTCTCAAGCCAGTTGATGATTCCTTTTCCGGGAAAGTTGGTGGTGCCGTTGAAGCACATATGCTCCAGGAAGTGGGCGAGACCGCGCTGATGGTCCTCTTCGAGAATCGAGCCTACCTTCTGGGCTATGTAGAAGTCGGCCTGACCTTTAGGGGTCTCATTGTGGCGGATGTAGTAGGTCATGCCGTTGGGCAGTTTGCCTACACGCACTGCTGAGTCTACGGGCAGCTGTGGCATCTGTGGCGCCTGAGCCAAGAGGCTTGAGAAGCCACCTGCGGCAAGAGCCATCACCACGGCGAATACTCGTGTGAACAGTTTTTTCATTGATAGGATGATTAGTTAATACTATGATGTTTATGATTGATTATTTCGTATATTTTTTTGACGTGGAGCCGGATGATATTGTTACATCATGTCGGGTTAAAAAAAATTAAATACATGACGGTCAGAGACACGTGCCGGAAGTCCGGACGGACAAAATTAAGAAAAAAACATCAGACTGCCCAGCGCGCAGGCGATAAATTTGTCAGTGTCGGCCATTTTTCTTAATTTTGCACAAAAAGAAAATCTCCGTAACAAATATCTATGATATGAAACCTACATTATTTGTACTTGCAGCCGGCATGGGCAGCCGCTATGGCGGCCTTAAGCAGCTCGACGGCGTAGGACCTCAGGGTCAGACAATCATGGACTATTCAATCTACGATGCCATCCGTGCCGGTTTCGGCAAGGTGGTTTTTGTCATACGCCATGATATTGAAAAAGATTTCCGCGAAAAAATTCTCTCCAAATATGAAGGTAAAATTCCGGTAGATGTGGTATTCCAGAGCATCGATGCCCTGCCGGAAGGATTCTCCGTACCGGCCGACCGCACCAAGCCCTGGGGTACAAACCATGCCGTAATGATGGGGCAGAGTGCCATCAACGAGCCCTTTGCGGTCATCAACGCCGACGACTATTATGGCCGTGATGCCTTTGAAGTCATGGGCCGTTATCTTTCACGCGAGGATCTGAAACCGGGCGAATACTCCATGGTAGGTTTCAAGGTCGACAACACTATGTCGGAGAACGGTTCGGTGTCGCGCGGTGTGTGCAGTGTCGATGCCGAGGGCAATCTTGCCACGGTTGTGGAACGTACAGCCATAAGCTACGGCCCGGAACATGAAATCCGTTTCACTGACGAGAACGGACAGCAGCAGACACTTGCACCGGAAACACCTGTATCGATGAATTTCTGGGGTTTCACACCCGACTATTTCGCATACAGCGCACGCGAGTTCGTGAAATTCCTCAACGAAAAAATCAATGTGCCCAAGAGCGAATTCTATATCCCGTCGGTAGTGGACACCCTCATCCACCAGGGCGAAGCTACGGTGAAAGTGCTTGATACCGACTCCCGCTGGTTCGGCGTCACTTATCCCGAGGACCGTCCCGGAGTGGTGGCCAGCCTCGCCGCGCTGCATGCAGCCGGAGAATACCCCGACAAGATGTTCTAAGGATGGAATTCAGAATAGAAGCCAATGCCGGCACGGGCAGCGCTGCCCGTGCCGGTGTCATCACTACCGACCACGGACAGATACAGACTCCGATATTTATGCCCGTTGGCACTCTCGGAAGCGTCAAGGGGGTACACACCCGTGAACTCCGCGACGACATAGGCGCGCAGATAATCCTGGGCAATACATATCATCTCTATCTGCGTCCGGGTACGGAAATCCTCCGCAAGGCCGGCGGTCTGCATAAATTCAACGGCTGGGACCGTCCGATACTGACCGACAGCGGCGGTTTTCAGGTGTTCTCGCTGAGCGCAAACCGTAAGCTGACCGAGGAGGGCGCGCATTTCCGCAGCCATATAGACGGCTCGCGCCACCTGTTCACACCCGAAAACGTAGTGGACATAGAGCGTATCATAGGCGCCGACATCATGATGGCCCTTGATGAATGCCCGCCCGGAACATCCGACTTCAGCTACGCACGCAAAAGTCTCGACCTCACCCGACGTTGGCTCGACCGGGGCTGGAAGCGCTACAACGAGACCGAAGGCCTTTATGGCTACCGTCAGGCATATTTCCCGATAGTGCAGGGCTGTACCTATCCCGAACTGCGTCGGGAAGCCGCCCGCCATGTGGCATCGCTCGGAGCCGACGGCAACGCCATCGGCGGCCTTGCCGTGGGCGAGCCGGCCGAGGTGATGTACGATATGATAGAGGTGGTCAACGATATTCTGCCCGCCGACAAGCCCCGCTATCTGATGGGTGTCGGCACCCCGATAAACATACTCGAGGGTATAGACCGCGGAGTGGATATGTTCGACTGTGTGATGCCTACCCGCAACGGCCGCAACGGCATGCTTTTCACCCCCGAGGGCACCATGAATCTGCGCAATCTCAAATGGGCCGACGACTTCTCGCCGATATGGGCGGAAAGCGACTGCTGGGTCGACAGAGTATATTCGCGTGCATATCTGCGCCATCTGTTCATATCTCAGGAACTGCTTGCCATGCAGATAGCCTCGATACACAATCTGCATTTCTATCTGTGGCTTGTGGGCGAAGCCCGCAGGCATATCATAGCCGGCGATTTCAAGCCGTGGAAAGAAGAGATGGTACAGAGACTCGGACGCCGTCTGTAGTATTCCCTGGGGTTTTGATAATTCACTGTCAGATACGATGCTGAAAATACTCGACAGATATATAATACGCAAGTTCCTCGGCACATACGTGTTCTCAATTGCGTTGCTGCTGGCGATAGTGGTGATGTTCGATGTCAACGAGAAACTCGACTCGTTTCTCAAGGCACCGCTGAAAGCTACGGTCGTGGACTACTTTCTGAACTTCCTGCCGTATTTCGCCAATCAGTTCTCGCCGCTGTTTACGTTTATCGCGGTGATTTTCTTTACGTCAAAACTCGCAGGCAACAGCGAGATTATCGCCATGCTGTCGACAGGCATGAGCTTCCGGCGTCTCACCCGGCCATATCTGATAGCGGCAACCGTGATAGCGGCTGCGACATATCTGCTGTCGGCCTATGTGATTCCGCCGGCAAATGTAAAGCGCATCGACTACACCAACACATATGTAAAGAACAAGCGCATCGATTACGGTACGAACATCATGCTGATGGTGGCGCCCGGCGAAATCGCCTATATGGCCCGCTACGACAATATCACCCGGACCGGCGCGAAGTTTCAGCTTGAGACATTCGACAGTCTGAAACGCCTGACTTCCAGAATGACGGCGCAGACCATCAAATGGGACACGCTGTATCAGTGGAAGGTATATGACTATGTGGTGCGCGACTTCGGAGAGCGGCGCGAGACAATACGCAAAGGATTCGAGCTCGACACGGTGATACCCTTCGAACCCCGCGATTTTCTGATTTCGGCCAATGACCACGAGAAACTCACCACTCCGGCCTTGAGAGAGTATATCGACAGACAGCGCAACCGTGGAGTAGGCAACATCGAGACATTCGAGGTGGAGTATCACCGCCGTTTTGCCATGACCGGTGCCGCGTTCATTCTCACCATCATTGGCATGGCATTGTCGTCGCGCAAGGTCAAAGGCGGTCTTGGTCTGAACATAGGCATAGGCCTTGTGCTCAGTTTCAGTTACATACTGTTCATGACAGTGACACAGACTTTCGCAGTGTCCGGCCTGACTTCTCCGATGGTGGCCATGTGGATACCGAATATGATATATGCTGTCATTGCAGTGGTACTCTACCGCAAGGCCAGCCGATACTGACATAGATATGGAATACGTGTCTGAAATAATCAGGGAAGACTCCGGCGCCTATATCAGGCGTCAGACGTGGCGCAGGCTCAGACAGTGGCTGTGGCTGATTGTGGCAGTCCTGGCCGCAACATCGGTGGCGGCATGCTTCGACTTCCGCTTCCTCTACGTGCTGCTGATAGAGATATTCATCGTATTTCCCATGGCTCTCGGACCGGTTTGGCTTTCGGAGTGTTTCAGCCCGTATACGAGGCGTATGCTCACGCCCCACAGAGTGACACTCTCCGATTCCGGACTGACCATAGACTATCTGCCGCCCGAGGGACATGCGGCACTGGAACCCGAAAAATTCGGCTGGAACGCCTTTGCTTCATACCATGATGCTGGAAAAAGCGTTATATTAAATTGGAACGGCACTTCCCGTCCGGGACTCCGTCTGCCTGAATATGCCTACGATGCTGCGGCATGGCAGGAAGTGGCGCGTATTCTGGCACGTAATTTGTAGAATCAAGGCCATGAACAAGAAAGAAATACTACAGATATCCAACTCCATAAAGCGGCAGCTCAACAGCGGCATGCTTCACGATGCATTCCAGGCTCTGTGCCAGCTGAGCGAGCAGTCCATGGCATATGAGATTACTGAAAAGATAAAGCAATGCGAGCAGACCTATGCCTATATGCTCAGGTATATGTCGCAGGGCAGCGACGACCCGTCGCGCCCGGATGTCTACCTCGGGATAGTGCAGCAGCTCCGCCAGTTGCTCGACCGGCTTGTGCGCCGTCTGCTCTCGGCAGAGACTCCGACATTGTATTATAATGTGATGCGCACCATGAATATGCGTGGCGAGGACTCTGTGGCCCGCGAGGTGGAATCATATCTGGCTCTTGAAGGCCTTCCCGCCGAAGAACCCGACAGCCTCAGAGAGCGCGAACGGCAGCAGCGCCGCCTGTTCGACTTCATTTGGGTAAACTTCCCGCTGACTGTAGCCGATGCCGCCTCGCTGCGCCGTCTGCTCGCATCCGAAGTCTCCTCGGAAGTGAAATGCCTTGTGACCGGTGCGCTCACGCTCGGTCTGCTCGAATTTTATGACAGCCGCCGCTTCTCGTTGCTCATCGATGCTTATCAGAATGCCGACCCGCAGGTAAGCGTGCGCGGACTCGTAGGGCTGCTGATTGGCTTGTTTCGCTATCGCAACCGCCGTCTGGACCGCGAGACATCCGACCGTCTGGACCTGCTTCGCGACGAGCCTCAGTGGTCGAAAGACCTTACAGCGGCATTCGGCGAACTTGCCCGCACGCGCGATACCGAACGCCTTACACGCCAGCTCAACGATGAAGTGCTTCCCGACCTCATGAAGCGGGGGAAAGACCTCGCCGACAAGTTCCGCAGCTCTGGAATGACACCGGAAGAAGCAATGGAAAACCCCGAGTGGGGCGCTGTGCTCGACGAGTCCGGTCTTGGCAACAAAATTCGTCAGTTCAGCGAGATACAGGAGTCGGGAGGCGATGTGTACATGGCCACCTTCTCGCAGTTGAAACAGTTTCCGTTCTTTAGCGAAATCTCCAACTGGTTTTTGCCGTTTACGATAAACCGCAGTGAATTTGCCGATATAGGCAGCGGCCCGGTGATAGGGATGCTCGGCAACGCACCCTATATGTGCGATTCCGACAAATACTCCATGATGCTGTCAATCGGCATGATGCCCGAAGTTCAGCGCAATGCCATGTTCGGGCAGTTGCGCGAGCATGTCGACCAGGTGCGCGAGGCGCAGCAGCACAGCACAGATGCCGATGGCCTGAGTCTGCGCCGCAGTCTGATCAACGCCTACGTCCTTGACCTCTATCGCTTCTTCAAACTGTTCAGACGTAAGGGCGAATTCTTCAATCCCTTCGACGGCACATTCAATCTGATACGAGTGAAGGCGCTTGAAAGCGACTTTACCGATACCGAGCTTCTGCGGGCCATGGCCGAAATCTATTTTAAAATAGGAGCATGGAGCGACGCCCTCTATATCTTCCGGAAGCTGACCGACATCATCGGTCCGCGTCAGGACGTGTATCAGAAATGCGGATACTGCTGCGAGCGTCAGGGCGACTGGCGTCAGGCTCTCGACTTCTATGTCATGGCAGGCTCATTGTCCGCATCCGATACCTGGACCCTGCGCCGTACGGCGGCCATGCAGCGCAAGCTCGGCGACCTGACAGGAGCGATTGCCTCATATGGCGAACTTGAGCGTCTGCTTCCGGATGACGCATCCATTGCGATGCAGGCCGGATACACATATCTTGAAGCCGAAAAATACAGCGAGGCGCTGAACCGTTTCTTCAAAGTGGATTTTCTACGCGAGGACCGTAGCGAGCATCTGCGCCCCCTTGCCTGGACACAGATGGTTTCAGGCGACCGCAAGGGTGCCCGCGCCACCTACGGGCGTGTACTGCTGGCCGGAGCCGACATGCACGACTATGTGAACATGGGACATCTCGAATGGGCCGAGCGCAATATAGGCGATGCAATAAACTACTATCTGCTGGCAATCGAACAGGCCAAGGGTGATGTAGGCAAGGTTATCGATGATATACGTGCCGATGCCGCCGCACTGGAAAAGATGGGCGTGGATACCGCAGAAATGCCGCTTATGATCGATGCCCTGCTGTACGCCAGATTCTGACAATTTCTTAAAAATCTATCCAATACTTAAAAATCCAACCATATGGTTTTGCAACGAATTCAATCACTCTTTCTGCTGCTGGCCTTCGCTATGACGGGAGTGTTCAGCTTTACACCTCTGGCGGTCGAACCGGCGGCACAGGCCACTAAACATTATATATATGAAGCGCCTGTCGCACTGGTGCTGACCCTGCTTGCCACTGTGCTGCTCGCCATCACGATATTCCTGTACAGGAATCTGCGCCTGCAGATGAAGACAACCCTTCTGTGCATGCTGCTGACGGCGGCTGATATCGCTACAGCCGTACTTACGGTAAAGAACATGTGGCCCGACGCATCGTTCTACTGGTTCGGCGGAATTCTTCTGCCCGCCGTTGCACTGCTCATGATGATAGCGGCCTATAGAGCAATGCGCAAAGACTGGAAACTCCTGCGGTCGATGGACCGTCTGCGCTGATTCATCATGGGCAAGCTGTTACGGATACCGCGCCGTCGCCGGTGGGGCACACCGCCTCGATTCAGACTTGAGTTTTTCAGCGAAAACAGCTTCAACAGGCTGTGGTCGTTCAAATTCTCGCGTCTGCAGGTAATAGTGTGGTCGGCGATTGCCCTGGCGGCCGCCGTGGCTCTCTTCTGGGCCATTGTCCGCTTTACGCCGGTCGGAGCCATGTTGCCCGGCGAAACGGAAGCGGAGATGCGGCGTCAGATAGTGGAACTCGGAATCCGTGCCGACTCGCTTCAGAACCGTCTGCGCCTGCTCGACAGCTATGCTTCGAATCTGAGGTCGGCAATCGGTGGCAAGCCTACCGACAGCTATGTGAGCACTCTGATTTCGGAAGGCGACACGCTGATAGAAGCTTCTGAAAGAGAACGTGAATTTGTGGCCGACTACGACCCTTCGGGACGATTCAGTCTTTCGGTTCTCACTCCGATAGCGGCATATGGTATGGCATTCTATAGCCCGCTGGCCGATTGCAGGCAGACAAGCGCCTCCGATGCACAGGTAGCTACCCTTTCGGTGATGGAGCCTTCGCCGGTGATGTCGGTATATCAGGGCACAGTGATATCAGTCGGACGCGACCCGTTGGGATATGTACTTGTAATCCAGCACGGCAATGATTTCATATCGCAGTATTCCGGGCTGGAAAACATATATGTGAAAAAAGACTCCCGGGTAGAAGCCGGCGAGGCTATAGGCAGCATTATCCCTGACCAGCCGCTGCTGTTCGAGATATGGCACGACGGCAACGCTGTGCCGCCCGACCGGCTCATCAGTTTCTGACCGGGGCGGCCGGAAGGCTGCGTCTGAACTCGGCCAGCATTATTGCCGTGGCCATTGCTACGTTGAGCGATTCCGATGTCGCTTCGTCCGGCGGATATGAGGGTATGAGCAGGCGGTGGCTCAAAGCGGCTTCGACTTCCGGCGATATACCCCTGCCTTCGTTGCCCATAACGATGACTCCGCGGCTGCGGTCTATGCCGCTGTCGTATAGGTTTGTGCCGTCAAGAAATGTGCCGTATACAGGCATACTGCCGGCCAGACGCTCCAGTTCGGACGCAAGGTCGCAGTAATGAAGCCGTACCCGCGATATGGCGCCCATGGTGGCCTGCACCACTTTGGGCGAATAGACATCGGCTGTCTCGCGAGCGCACAGAATATGACGGACGCCGAACCAGTCGCAGAGGCGTATTATAGTGCCCAGATTGCCCGGATCCTGCACTCTGTCAAGAGCTACCAGAAGCCCGTTCTCTGCATCGTCGGGCAGAGGGATATCCTCCGGGATTTCATATACAGCCATCACTTGCTGAGGGGTGGAAAGCGACGACATTCTCTCAATGTCGGACTGCCGCACGCCGATAGCCTCGACCGAAGGCGGCAATATGTCGCCGTGGCTCTTCAGCCATGCGTCGGTGGCAAGAAGATAGCGGCAGCGGAAATGTGGCAGAGTATCGGTGACGCATTTTGTGCCTTCTGCCACAAACAGCCCCAGCTCGCGACGGCACTTGGCCTTCGCGAGCTGGGCTATCTGTTTTCTAAGAGCGGCTGTAAACTCCATCAGAATTCGTAACCGGCCTCCCTGGCCAGCTCTTTGTCTTCCGCTATGGTTGAGCCGATGGTGGTGAGCAGGTCGCCTACGACGCCGGAGTTGACACCGATACGCAGAGCCTCGCGCTGGGCCTCACGTGACATGCGTGCCCGGCCGCCGGCAAAACGGATCTGCACCGTAGGATGCACCATGCGCATTATGGCCACAGTATCGAGAATCTCGTCCTCGCTGATCAGCGGAGTCTCGCCCAAGGGCGTGCCCTTGATGGGCGAAAGCACATTCACAGGAATCGAAGCCGGACGGGCTTTACGCAGTTCCAGCGCAAACTCCACACGTTGTTTCGGAGTCTCGCCCATGCCGATGATTCCGCCGGAACACACTTCCATGCCGAGGTCATGAGCCGCCCGGATTGTAGCCAGCTTGTCCTCTATGGTATGTGTTGTACACAGCTTCGAGAAATATGATGGAGCAGTCTCAAGATTGCAGTGGTAGCGGTTTACGCCGACAGCTTGAAGCTGCATCAGTTCCTCGCGGTCGAGCAGCCCCATCGATGCGCATACCTCGATGCCTACATTGCGGTGTACGTCGTCAAGAATACGGCACATCTTTTTCAGTGCGTCGCCACTGACTTTCTTGCCGCTTGCCACAAGAGAGAAGCGCTTGACTCCGCGCTCATGGTTGTAGTGCGCCACGCGCACGCATTCGGCATGTTCCACCATGTCGTAAACATCGCATTTGGTATTGTAATGCGCTGACTGGGCGCACCATTTGCAGTTTTCGCTGCATCGTCCCGAACGGGCGTTTATTATAGAGCATGAGTCAAATACAGGGGGGCACATGTGCGATGTAACCTCGGCTGCCGCCTCGCGAAGCGCCTTGCTGTCGAAATCAAGCAGAGCGTAGGCTTCTTCTTCGGTAAGTTGCTTGCCGGAGAGAACTTTTTCCTTTAGTCCGTCTAATGTGTACATACTGGTTGGTTATGAAAAAAAGTCAATGCTGGTACAGATAGCGTTTGATAGATCTCTTGGGAGTTTTTTCAAACTCTTCGTGGAAAATCCGTTTGCGGGCTATCTGGCTGTAGGATGGCAGTTCGGTGTTGAGCTGCCGTATGTTCTGGTCCATGAGGTCTTCTATTTCCTGATCGGTCATATGCTGGCGGTGAGCCAGATCGAAGTCCGGATATATCAGAGCCACAAGCTTGCTGTCTTCATCAATAATCAGAGATTCGGCCACGTAAGGCATATTGTTGAGTTTCTGCTCAATTTCCTCAGGATAGATGTTCTGACCAGAAGGCCCGAGAATCATGGTCTTGTCGCGTCCGCGGATATAGATGAAACCGTCCTCGTCCATGGCGCATATGTCGCCGGTATTCATCCAGCCGTCGGAGCCGGTCACGGCCTTGGTGGCTTCATCGTTTTTGTAATATCCGACCATTACATTGTCGCCGCGTACCCACAGCACGCCCGGCACCTCCGACGGATTGGAAGAGTCGATTCGGCATTCCATGCGGTCGACGACTCGGCCGCATGAACCCGGCCGCTGTTCATCCCACGGGGCATATGCAATCAGAGGTGCGCATTCGGTCATGCCGTAGCCTACAGTGAACGGGAAACGGATGCGGCGCAGGAATGTCTCCACATCCTTGCTCAGTCCGGCACCGCCGATAATCATCTGTTGCAGCTGTCCGCCGAAAGTCTGTTCAAGGCGTTCCTTGATTTTTCCCAGCAGATGGTCGTCGACAAAAGGCACGTGCATCAGCAGCTTCATCATCGGCTTGTCGAGCAGCGGAAAGACTTTGGTCTTGATGATTTTCTCTATGATCAGGGGCACAGTGATAATCATTTTGGGCCGGACCATGGCGAATGCGTCCATGATTATCTTGGGCGACGGGGTGCGGGTGAGAAAGTATATGTGGCAGCCCTTGATAAACGTATGCAGAAAGTCCGCCACAAGACCGTACATGTGGGCGAGCGGCAGCATGCACACGATGCCGTCGCCGGGATTGAGGAAATGCAGGTGGTCGATGCAGAACTGCAGATTGCTCCACAGATTGCGCTGGGTTATCATCACACCTTTGGAAAATCCTGTTGAACCCGAGGTGTAGTTGATCAGCATCAGGGCATCGGGTTCCGGAATGTGATATTTCACATCGGCCGGCGTGAAACGTTCGGGGTAGCGTTCGCCGAACAGCTGGTTGAGTGTGCGCCGGGCTTCGCTCAGAGAGTCAGAGCGGGAGAACAGCAGAGAGAAGTCGCTGAGCTGTATGGCGCCCTGCAGTCCGGCCATCGACTCGGGGTCGAGATTTTCCCATATGGCTGTGTCGACGAACAGCAGTCTGGACTCTGAGTGAGATACCAGATGCTGTATGTTGTCAGGCTTGAAGTCGTGCAGAATAGGCACGGCCACAGCTCCGTAGGTCAGAGTGGCTATCAGCGCAATGGCCCACTGCGATGAGTTTTTGCCGCACAGCGCCACTTTGTCGCCCGGTTTTATGCCTGCCTGTCCGTAGAGCAGATGCAGCTTGGCTACCTTGCGGGCCACATCGCGGTACTGGTACGACGCGCCCTGGAAATCAGTCAGAGCCATATGCTCCCAGTTGTTGGCAATGGATGCCTGCAGGTACTTATTTACAGAGTCTTGTATTGTCATGTCTCGGTTTGTTATCGAAGAGAGGAATTAATTTCATGCAAACTTAATAAAAAAAATGCAAAAACAGGCATAAAGGTTCAGGGAAAATGGCTGTAATCAAATTATTGTTGTTAAATTTGTATGATTAACCAAAACATACGACATGAAACTGAACGTATCACTTACCGCCGCTCTTACTGCGGCTTTGCTTGGCTCGGGCGTTGCGATGGCCGATGCTACAGAAAAATATAAAGTAATAGTGCCTGTGACTGCCGACCAGCAGGGCGACACTCTCTTTCTTATAAACTACGATACTGCCCAACCCATCGACTCGATATGCGTCAGCGGCGAGAAAGTGGAGTTCACCGGAGTCATTGGCGAGCCGCTTCCTGCCGGGCTGAAAATGAAGAACGAACGCCGTCCGAGAGCTCAGTTCGTGCTCGAAGGCGGTTCGATGGTGTTCCGTCCGGCCGACGGTAGTGTGGCCGGGTCGATGCTCAACGACCGTAACAATGAGCTTCAGTCTCAGGAGATGGAGCTGCTAAGCCGTTTCAAGGCCGCCGCGACCGAGGCTGAGCAGAGCGCCATATACAATGAATTCGGCTCTCTGATGAAACAGGCCATGCAGGAAAATATCGACAATCCGCTGGGCTATTTCTGCTTCCTTGAGGCCCAGCAGTTCATGGAGCCTGAAGAACTGCTCTCGGTAGTGAAAAAGAATCCTCGGCTTGCGGCTTACAGACGTGTGGCCAAGGCTGCCGAGGCTGTAAACAACCGCCTGCAGACCCAGCCGGGGAAAAAGTACCGCGATTTTGAAGTCACTTACGATGGCAAGACCAAGCGGCTCAGCGACTATGTAGGCAAAGACAAGTATGTGCTTGTTGATTTCTGGGCAAGCTGGTGCGGCCCGTGTGTGCGTCAGCTGCCGGTGCTGAAAGATTTGTACAATCAGTACAAAGACAAGGGTCTCGAAGTCGTGGGTGTGGCCGTATGGGACGATCCCGCCGATACACGCGAGGCTATTGTCGACCATGCTCTGCCTTGGGATGTGATACTCGACGCGCAGGCCGTTCCGACCGACCTTTACGGTATAACCGGAATTCCCTGCATAATGCTCATAGGACCTGACGGCACCATACTCAGTCGCGACAAGCAGGACGATGAGCTCCGCGCTGATGTTGCCGCAGCCATGCAGAATAAATAATCAGTACTGCGGCAGTGCCTCCGCAGTCGGCCGCCCAGTCGAGTATATCTCCGCTGCGGTCGCTGGTGAGAAACTGCTGCAGCAGCTCGTCGACAGCTCCGAATAAAACTGCCGCCGTACCCGCAACGACAAATCTCTGTCTTGCGCGTACGGCTTTTTTCATGCGGCTCAGGTCGAACAGCAGAGCTGCGGTCAGAGCCGCGAACATTATAAAATGCACCACCTTGTCGATACCGGGAAACAGTGGCAGGTGGTCGGCTCCGACAGGATTGGAGGCGAGTGTGGCATATAGAATGGCGGCAGTCACAAGCACAGTGGCGAGCCAGCGGGGGATATGTTTAAGGCACAAATAAGACATGGCTGCAAAATTACGAAATAATCCCGAACCAAGTGGCGCTTTAATCTGTTAAAATTCAAATATCTGCCACTGAAATGAAAAATAAGCGTCACAACACACATTGGGTCTGGATTCTTCTCGGAGCGATACTGCTTCTCGCCGCCGTGGTCCTGTATATGATTTTCCCGTTGCACCATGCCGATATCAATGAGCGGGCGGTGGCCGGTCAGGCGGCTTCGTACTACGATGCCGTAATCGGACAGGAGTCCGACAGCATCAACGCCGCCGAAGCGCAGCGTACGGTAGAAGGGGAATGACAAATGATAAATGACAAATGATAAATGATAAATGATTTGTTCTCCTGTCAAAAATAATCTTTGCGTGACTCTGCGCCTCGGCGTGAGATTT
>CAMWUD010000043.1 GCA_947177365.1 uncultured Porphyromonadaceae bacterium
CTGAGATGTGTATTATAGACAGAGATACCGCAGTCCTAACTCAACAACAAGCATATAGAACAGCTTTTCGCAGAAGCGTATCGCTACAGAAGGCAACAGGAAAAATGGGACAGGCTCAATTTGATGTTCGGGTCGAGAGACGGTAAAAAATTCAGGGCAATTGCTCAGAGTTACGTGCTTGGCCATCTTGTAGATATTGCAAACGGCTATATGAGGCATCTTATGCCGCGTTACAAACTGCGTGTTCAACCCGGCACTTTTGTGATACTTGTGGAGGATTCTTATCAAGGCGGCGAACTGCGTCCGGCGAGCAGTATCTCCGGTGGAGAGACTTTTGTGGTTTCATTGGCTCTGGCTCTGGCATTAAGCGATATGAGCGGCAAACTGAGTATGGATATGCTGTTTATCGATGAGGGATTCGGAACATTGAGTGGCGAGGCGCTGCGCAGGGCGGTGGATACGTTGCGCAGCCTTCACGGCAGCAAGCATCGGCGGGTTGGAATTATCAGTCATGTAGAGGAGTTGCGGGAATGTATTGATGTACAGATTCAGTTAAGACAGGAAAACCGTAACGGAGCGTCTGAAATCTGTATATGCGGCTGATGTCCGGCTATTTCTGCATTACAAAGCAGAAAAAGAGGTGCTCTCACG
The DNA here is from genome assembly GCA_947177365.1 of uncultured Porphyromonadaceae bacterium. Classification (GTDB taxonomy): domain Bacteria; phylum Bacteroidota; class Bacteroidia; order Bacteroidales; family Muribaculaceae; genus CAG-873. Next base: position 652 of record CAMWUD010000043.1, read on the forward strand.
AGTACCTCCCTTTCCATTCATCACATTATGCTAAAATTTCAAGTGCTATGTAGAAGCCAAGATGTTTATTTATAAATATTGTTTCCTGATGCGTCAGTCTTCATAACGGCTTTCGACTACATCCCAGTCGACAATATTCCATAGTGCTTTCAGAGCATCGGCACGACGGTTCTGATAGTCGAGATAGTAGGCGTGCTCCCATACATCAAAACAGAGCAGGGGGCGAAGTCCGGTTGTGATAGGGCTTTCGGCGTTCTTGCCCTGAGTTATGAATATTCTTCCGTTCTCATCGCTTGAAAGCCAGACCCATCCGGAACCGAAAAGCCCCACACCGGCATCTTCGAAAGCCTTCTTGAACTCATCGAAAGATCCGAATGTCTTGTCTATTTCCTCACGCAGGCGTCCGCGTGGTTCGCGACTGCCGTCGGGTGAAAATGAGAAGAAGTAGAATATGTGGTTCCATGCCTGTGAGGCATTGTTGTATAGCGGACCTTCGGCATGACGGATTACTTCTTCGAGATCCATGTCCTCGAACTCGGTGCCTTTGATGAGTTCGTTGAGTTTGTCGATATATGTCTTCTCGTGTTTGCCATAGTGGAAGTTGACGGTCTCTTCTGAAATTGCAGGAGCAAGAGCGTCGTTGGCATAGGGCAATGCGGGTTGTGTATAAGTCATGATGTTTCGTTTTTTTGTTGTTTTATATCATAAAAACGTCACAGTTCCGCGTAGGTTCACGATATATACATTTTTAGCATAGGTTAAAAAACAGGTTAAAAAACAGATTAAAAAACAGGCCGCTCCATCTGTATGAAGCGGCCTGCAATAGGTGTTTTATGTCGAATCGACTGTTATTCTTCGTTCAGAAGTTCGAGCATCTTGATGGCGGAAGAGGGAATTCTTGTGCCGGGGCCGAATATGGCAGCCACACCGGCTTTGTAGAGGAAGTCATAGTCCTGTGCGGGAATTACACCACCGGCTGTAACCATAATGTCCTCACGGCCGAGCTTACGGAGTTCTTCGATAACCTGCGGGATAAGAGTCTTGTGACCTGCGGCCAGCGATGATACACCAAGAATGTGTACGTCGTTCTCCACTGCCTGGCGGGCAGCCTCGGCGGGAGTCTGGAACAGCGGACCCATGTCGACGTCGAAACCGCAGTCGGCATAACCGGTTGCAACTACTTTTGCGCCACGGTCGTGTCCGTCCTGACCCATCTTGGCAATCATGATACGAGGCTGACGACCTTCGCGTTTTGCAAATTCCTCGCACATCTGGCGAGCACGCAGGAAGTCGGGATCCTGCTTGGTTTCTGCTGAATACACTCCTGAGATAGTTCTGATTACTGCTTTATAACGGCCTACAACATCTTCGCAGGCGTCGGAAATTTCACCGAGAGTGGCACGCAGACCGGCTGCTTTTACAGCAAGGTCGAGGAGGTTGCCTTCCTTAGTGCGAACGCACTCAGTGATAGCCTTGAGGGCTTCCTGTACTTTTGCTTCGTCGCGATGGGCTTTTACATCGTTGAGACGCTCGATCTGTTCCTTGCGGACTTCGGTATTGTCGATTTCGAGGATATCGATGGGGTCTTCATGGTCGAGACGGTATTTGTTGATACCTACGATGGTCTGGCGTCCGGAGTCAATACGGGCCTGGGTACGAGCGGCTGCTTCTTCGATACGGAGCTTGGGCAGACCTGTCTCGATAGCCTTGGCCATACCGCCGAGTTTCTCGATTTCCTGGATGTGTGCCCAGGCGCGGTGAGCGATTTCGTTGGTGAGAGCTTCCACATAGTAGCTGCCGCCCCAGGGGTCGATAGCCTTGGTTACCTGAGTCTCTTCCTGGATATAAATCTGGGTGTTACGTGCGATACGTGCCGAGAAGTCGGTAGGCAGAGCGATAGCTTCGTCGAGGGCGTTGGTGTGGAGCGACTGGGTGTGACCCAGAGCGGCGCCCATGGCCTCGATACAGGTACGGCCAACATTGTTGAAGGGATCCTGTTCGGTGAGCGACCAGCCAGAAGTCTGCGAGTGAGTACGCAGGGCAAGCGATTTGGGGTTCTTGGGGTTGAACTGCTTTACAATCTTGGCCCAGAGCATACGTGCGGCACGCATTTTTGCAACTTCCATGAAGTAGTTCATGCCGATAGCCCAGAAGAACGACAGACGGGGAGCGAAAGCGTCGATATCCATACCGGCGTTGACACCGGCGCGGAGGTATTCCAGACCGTCGGCCAGGGTGTATGCCAGCTCGATGTCGCAGGTTGCGCCTGCTTCCTGCATGTGGTAGCCCGAGATGGAGATAGAGTTGAACTTGGGCATGTTCTGCGAGGTGTACTCGAAGATGTCCGCGATAATACGCATGGAGAATTCCGGCGGGTAGATATAGGTGTTACGCACCATGAATTCCTTAAGAATGTCGTTCTGGATAGTACCGGCCATTTCTTCGAGCTTTGCGCCCTGTTCGAGACCGGCGTTGATGTAGAAAGCGAGTACGGGAAGTACAGCGCCGTTCATGGTCATCGATACCGACATCTTGTTCAGAGGTATACCGTCGAAGAGCACTTTCATGTCTTCGATAGAGCAGATAGACACACCGGCCTTACCTACGTCGCCTACCACGCGTTCGTGGTCGGCGTCATAGCCACGGTGTGTGGCAAGGTCGAATGCAACCGAAAGACCTTTCTGTCCGGAAGCGAGGTTACGGCGGTAGAAGGCGTTCGATTCGGCTGCGGTGGAGAAACCTGCGTACTGGCGGATTGTCCAGGGGCGCAGGGGATACATGGCGCTGTACGGTCCACGCAGGAAGGGTGGGATACCCGACATGTAGTTCAGATGTTCCAGACCTTCAAGGTCGGATTTTGTATATACGGGCTTCACGGGGATGAGTTCCGGAGTGAGCCACTCTTCGCCGGCGGCAGGAGCCTGGTGAGCTGCGCCGAAGGCGTCTTTTTCGATATTTACGGATTTAAAATCAGGTCTCATTTTTGTTATTGATTATCGCCGGGTTATTTCAGAAGTTTGGAGTTGAATTCTCTGAGGGTGTCGAGCACATTGCAGCGAACGTGGATGAAGTCGGTTATGCCGACAGCCTTGAGGTCTTCGGCACAAGCAGGCGCTCCTGCGACTACAAATTCAGCACGGCCGTCAAGGTACTTGTAGGCTTCCGGTGCAAGTGTTGCATATTCGTCGTCGCTTGAACAGAGAACGATGATGTCGGCCTCTTTGGCGAGAGCCGCATCAACACCTTCCTGAACGGTGTTGAATCCGAGATTGTCGATAATTTCATATCCGGCACAGCCGAAGAAGTTGGTCGAGAACTGGGCGCGAGCCAGACGCATGGCCAGGTTTCCGATGGTCAGCATGAATACCTTGGGACGGTTTGCTGCGGCTTCTGTTGCCAGACGGAGTTCTTCGAAATCACTTGCCGCACGTTTGCCGCAAAGAGCGTGTTCGCCTTTTTCTGCTGCGCAGGAGCAAGTGCATCCTTCTTTGATTTCGATTTTGTCGGCAGCCATTTCGTTGACGTTGGGATACTGGTTGGTGCCGAGCAGAATTTCCTTGCGACGTGCTACATCGGTATGGCGTTTCTTGCAGGATTCGTTTACAGCGTCCTGAACTTTGCCTTCGGCTACAAGCTTGAAGAATCCGCCGTTTTCTTCTACATCAAGGAAGAGTTTCCAGGCTTCACGGGCGATGGATACTGTGAGGGTCTCCACATAGTAGCTGCCGCCGGCCGGGTCGACCACCTTGTCGAGGTGGCTTTCTTCCTTAAGAAGATACTGCTGGTTGCGTGCGATGCGCTCACTGAAAGTATCAGGAGTTTTATAGGGCGCGTCGAACGGAGTAGTGGTAATCGAGTCGACACCGGCAAGTGCGGCCGACATTGATTCGGTCTGGCTGCGCAGCAGGTTTACGTGTGCATCATAGATGGTCTGGTTGAAACGCGAAGTGGCGGCATGGACCATCATCTTGCATGCATCTTCTGTGGCCGGAGAGTATTGTTTTACAATCTGGGCCCAAAGCATGCGTGCAGCACGGAATTTCGACAGCTCCATGAAGAAGTTCGACGAAACGCCCATGTTGAATTTGATACGGTTTGCAACCTGATCTACATCAAGTCCTGCATCAGTCAGAACGGTAAGCCAGTCGGCGCCCCATGCAAGAGCATAGCCGAGTTCCTGAGCGATATATGAACCATTGTCGCTGAGTACGACAGAGTCAACGGCAATTACCCGGAGAGCGGGTACATCGGCAGCAAGTGCAATCATATCCTTTGCAGTCTCTGCCATATCGGCGGGAATCTCGCCGCCATGTTTGAACGCACGACGGAGCGGATTAAAGTCTACAGAACCCCGGAAGCACTTTTCAGCACCTTTTTCCTTGATATATTCTACGAGATTTTCAACGAGAGCTTTTGCTTTACGCTGGCAACATGCGAAGTTGATTTCAACTTTACAGATGTCAATACCTTCAAGCAGTGTGGAAATCTCTTCTTTGGTTGGTTCGGCAATTCTGAAACCTAAAGAAGTGACACCCTTTTCAAGTACCTCCCGTGCGATTTCGTTAGCCTTATCGGCAGAGTCAGCAATGATTTCCTGACGTGTAAGCCAGTCGTTGTCATTACGTGTTCCGCGTACATAAGGATATTCTCCGGGAAGTGAGTTTGTGGTTTCAAAGCCTTCGATATCTTCAAGACGGTAAACCGGCTGAAGGTTGAAACCTTCGTTTGTACGCCACACGAGTTTTTTGTCGAAGTCGGCGCCTTTGAGGTCAGCTTCCACTTTGGCTCGCCACTCCTGATAGGAGGTAGCAGGAAACTGCTCGAATAATGGTTCTTTCTTTTCTGCCATAACGATTAAATCGTAATTTATTTAGAGTTAGGTATTTGTGTCTAACTATGGTATGTTTTTGAATGTTGTGCCCGCATGGGCTTGATTAAAATCACACAAATTTACAAAACTTTAATCTAAACACAAATTTTTCGGGGAAAAATCGGCATTTTTTTGTAACTTTACCGTCGGAAAAATATCAGTAATGAATACAACTCGCAAATATAGTGCCCGTCAGATTGCGGAAGCTTTATATGAATATGGAATCCGCGATGTAGTTGTGTCTCCGGGTTCACGCAACACTCCGTTGATTATAGCTCTGGATGCAGACAGAAGGCTTCACAAACATGTGATTATCGATGAACGCAGCGCGGCCTTTGCAGCCTTGGGCATGTCGCTTGAGACCGGATGTCCGGTGGCGTGTGTGTGCACATCGGGTTCTGCCGTCCTCAATTATGCGCCGGCAGTAGCCGAAGCATATTACCGGGGTGTGCCGCTGGTGGTGATTTCCGCCGACCGTCCGGCCGAATGGATAGACCAGGATGACAGCCAGACAATTCGCCAGTATGGCGTGTTGTCGAATTTTGTAAAAGGATCGTACAATATAGCGGATTGTGGTGATATACCCAACTTGATTGTTGACCGGACAATCAATGACGCCCTTTCGATGGCGCTTGACCGCCGCAACGGTCCGGTACATATAAATATGGAGTTTGACGAGCCCCTTGGCGAATATGTGGAGACTGATGTCGATTTCCGACGCGTTATATATCAAGGTTCAGAGTACGGCGATATTGTTTTGCCGGATATGCCATATGAGCGGATATTGATAGTGGCCGGATTCCACAGTCGCGATTCCGTGTATTCCGGGCTGTTGGAACGGATTCAGTCGGAGTGTGGTATTCCTGTATTGTGCGAGGTGCAGTCGAATGTAGCGGGTATCAATGCTTCTTCAGCATTGAAGTATCTCGGCAAATTCGATGCCAATGATTTCAATGCGTCTGAATTTGTGCCTGAACTTATTATCAGCTTAGGCGGGGCAGTGGTATCAAAAAGTCTTAAAAGTTTTTTGCGCGACAACAGCATACCGGAGCATTGGTATGTGGGATTTTCTGAACATGCGATAGACTGCTACCGCAAACTGACGCGACGGTTTGACCTTGACGCGACAGTTTTTCTTGAAGCGTTGTATAGAAAGTATTCGGCTCGGCCTGCGTTATCGTATGGCAGGCTCTGGCGTCAGTTGTCTGAAAAAGCGGACCGATACATCAGCCGATATATTGCCGATGCCCCATGGTGCGGGATGAAGGCCATGAAGTGTCTGCTTGATGCCGGAGCAGGTGCCAGCCTCCACATTGGCAACGGCACAGCCATAAGACTTGCACAGTTTTGTGACTGCGGGAGGTGGAAATCGATAGAGTGCAACAGAGGCGTAAGCGGCATTGACGGGTCGTTGTCGACAGCGGCAGGAGCTGCATTGACCGGTGCGCCGGTAATGCTTGTGTGTGGCGATATGAGCGCGCAGTATGACATGGGCGCGCTTGCCATCGCGGATATCCCTGACAGTTTCAGACTTGTGGTGCTGGACAACCGGGGCGGTGGAATATTCCGTATGATAGCTTCGACCAAAGAGATGGAATCTGATATGCGCGAATATTATTATAGCGGCAATGTCAACCTTCCGCTTTCAGGGCTCGCAGACTCTTTTGGCTTTGAGTATTTCGAAGCAAGCTCGGAAGAAGGTCTCCTACGTGTCTATGCTGAGTTTCTCGCATGCAAAAGAAAGGCTATATTGAGAATAGTCACTGACCCGGATGTGGATACGGCTGTATTCAGTGCTTTATGACAATGTCGTAGTTTTTCATTGACTTGGCATGACATCTGGCCGAACACTCACGCACAAAGTCAAGGTCTATGTAGTGCTTCCCGTTGCCTCGTGTAATCGGGAAAGCTTTTTCTTTAAGTCTGCCTGACTCCACACAGTCGGCACATCGATAGCCGGGAAGCAGTGGCCGCAGGCAGTCCGGGACATGTTCGACTGTGACGTGGCGTACGATAGCGCAAGGCGGGTATCCTATTGCAGTCCACATTACGGCTTGGTCAGCTTCCGTTATATCATTCACGCCCTCGATTACGATTGACGCTGTAGATGTGTATCTGGGAATGAAGTCCTGATCGATAAGCCATCGTTCTGCTTCGTCGGACATATCCTTGTCAAACACAGAGTGATAGAAGCTTCTGCTCGCTTTCTCTGTAAAGTCCTGCGGGGTCAGAGAGTGCGCTTCAATGGCTTCGGCAAGTATATGCTCCGCATTCTCATAGCGGATGTAGCCATATCCCTTGTCCGGTTCACCGCTGAAAGAGTAGTTGGTGCGTATCATGCATCCGTATTCTGTATCATCGGCATCAAATCTGACAACAGTGTTGTCGGATACCTCAAAATATGCGGCACCTCCAAATGCATCAATGACGCCGAAATTGGCTTGGACTCCACGCGGATACTGCATGTTCTCAAGCAGGAGTCCGAAATCATCCACTGTACGGCATTGCTTCAATGCCGCAGCCATCACTTCGCCTTCGCGGTCTTTGTACTGTGCTGTATCCGGTGCCAAGTTATATGATGCGGTATTCATGACTGCGAATCCCTGTGAATTCAGGCCTGTCCAGGCTTCTGCCAATGTGGAATCACCGGCGTTGTACAGAGCCACATAGGCGTATGTGGAATCGGTGGCCGGTGACCGCTCGACAAAGTTCTCGGCGCAGGATGTGTCGCGGTGCTTCCATAGCATAGGCCTGCCGCTTTTTGAAGCACGGGCGGATACCACCATAGAGGTACATGCGTTTGCAGTCATGAATCCACCGAGAATCATGACTGCAAACTTAGAGTATCTCTTTATATTCTGATTCATTGCAATAGATGACGGATACGTCCCAGCAATTCATCGCCAAGCGCGGTTTTTTTGTCGATATGGTCAAGAACCATTTTGACAAAGTCATCGTTGTCGAAGTCGCCGCGCACTTGCTCGAAGTCCGCATCACAGCTTTCCACTGAGCCATCGGCTCCGAATCCGATACGCGACACGAGAGAGAATTCCTTGCGCGCATCTTCATAGAGCATTTTGTCGAGAGTGACTACGCTGTTGCGCCAGCGTTCCACTATATCGGCTATATCGGCGGCGGTCAGTTCCTGACAACTTTTACCATACCATTCACTGAAGTGTTCATCCACCCAGGTCCATTCCATGTCGTAGTAGTCTGCGGCAAGCTGCTTGATACGCTTCTCGACATCATCAAGCGCTGCGCATTTGCCTGAGGCGATATCATCACTAAGCTTTTCGATTTCCTTATGAGGCGCTATCATACCGGCCAAGTCAATCCACTCTCCACAGCCGGCATCGATTGTCGGTTTCAGCAGTTCGCATATATCGGCATCGGATTTGAATTCGGCATTTCTCAGACGGTGTATCAGTGAATTGCCCATGAACTTGTCGAGCGCCATCCGGTAATATTCCTTTCCTTTTCTCAACGCACGCGCCTCGATTGTCATGGAACGGTATGAATACTGGTCGGCAGTGACACCGAGAGTCTGTTCGATTGTGTCAAGAAGTTTTATGCCATTGAGCATTTTTGATGCTGTATACGGGCTCAACAAGTTGAAATTGATACAGTCGAGCTGGTCTGAGTCACGACGTTTGTCGCGTTTGGGCCATTTCCGGGCGTCACGTATGGTTCCTACGCTTTTGATGTTGACGCCAGGCACAAGATAGCTGCGTCCACGGTTTTCAATCAGATAGGAGAACGGAAGCGCCGACGTGTCCGGGTGGTTGACGTGCCGCCCCATGACAAGTGAAAACGCGCCGATTCTCGCTGGCCATAATATATAGGAGTCGCTTGTTGTCTTCGAGCCTCGCTCTACAACTCCCTGATGTATCGGTCCGAGCTTGTACATGTGGTTGCTCTGGTTGGAGCCTGACCCTGCGTTAAGAAACGAGAACATACCTGCGATGAGAAGGCTCGATTTATGCATGGTCACAGTATACGGACCGGCAAAAATTGCTGCCGCCTCGCCGTTTTCGCACGCGCAGTTGGCAAAGAACAGCGAGTCATGAGCCGAGAACAGATGCGTAAGCTGCGATGCCTGTCCTACAAAAGAATGCACAAGTACTACCGACTCGGCGACATGTGCTCCGGATGCGAGAATAAAATGTTCGGCCATTACATTGGAGCCGACATATACCGGGTCAGATTCGGATGCCGCTATGGTTCCGTCGGACAGTTTCGCAGCTCCGTCTATTGTCGCATAGTCACCGATGTTGACGTCTGTGATTTCTCCGGAATTTATGATTCGGACACATTTGCCGATAGAGCCATATTCATTTCTGGCTTTGTCGGCTTCGTCGAGTATAAGACGGCGCAATGCCGACACTGTATCGGGTTTATGCCGGTACATGGCTACAAGCCATGCCACCTGAGCGGACAGTCTGGGGTAAATGGGCACCTCCCTGCCTCCGGTTTCATTCAGAACGGAGACTTCGGTACCGATGCCGAAAGTGGAGTCTCCAGTCGCGACAATGCGGTTGACATTCTCAATGAACGCTTTTTCGCCGATATTGTAGTTGGCTATATAATTGCCTACATTGTGTATATAGACATTGTCTGCGACAGAGACATTGTGCAGAGCCGCATTGGATATCGAGGCTTTGACTTTGAATCCTCCCGGAAGTTCGAATACATGCTCGGATGCCCCAAGCTGTATTCTGCCGGAGAATGTTACATTGGTATACCTTTCTGCATTGAAACTATCGGATACCTGAATTTCATTCCAGTTGTCGGCCGAACATCCGCGAGACTGGAGTGTGATAATTTCTTCTTGAGTAAGTGAACGATACATCAGTGACAATTAATATATAGTGACAATTAATAAATAGGGGTTGGTTATAAATCAAATAAACGGGGCATCCGGTTTCGCAAGCGGATGCCCCGGTATGAATGTTGCTTAGTCAAGTTTGTGTATTACCAGACCGGAACGGAGCTTCGGCTCGAACCAGGTGGTTTTCGGAGGCATAATGTTGCCGGTGTCGGCAATACGGATAAGCTGATCCATTGATACAGGGTAAAGAGCCAGCGCTGCTGCCATTTCGCCTGAATCAACGCGACGGCTGAGTTCTTCCAGACCGCGGATTCCGCCTACAAAGTCCACACGCTTGTCTGAACGGAGGTCATGTATGCCAAGCAGATCCCTCAGGATAAGGTCTGACGAAATGGTTACGTCGAGTACTCCGATCGGATCATTGTCGTCGTATGTGCCTTCTCTGGCGGTAAGAGAATACCAATGGCCTTCCAGATAGAGTGAGAAGTTGTGAAGTTTTTCCGGACGGTAGGGCGCGATACCCATATCCTTGACCTCGAAGTTCTTCATCAGATGCTCCAGGAACTCAGCAGGAGAGTATCCGTTGAGGTCCTTTACCAGACGATTGTAGTCGATAATTTTCAGGTGCGAGGCGGGGAACGCTACGGCAAGGAAGTAATTATATTCCTCGTCGCCCTTGTGTTCAGGGTTGTTCTTGGCTTTTTCCGCACCCACAAGAGCAGCCGCCGCAGTGCGGTGGTGTCCGTCGGCTATATAGAGGTAGGGGATTGACGCGAATTCGTTTGTAATGGTGCTGATCAGGGAAGCGTCCTCAATCACCCAGAAGGTATGACCGAAGCCATCCGGAGCCACAAAGTCGTATTCCGGTTCTGTGGCGGCGACTTTTCTGATTACTTCTTCAAGAACCTGATTGTCGGGGAAGGCGAAGAACACCGGTTCGACATTGGCATTGTTGATGCGCACATGTTTCATGCGGTCTTCCTCCTTGTCCCGGCGTGTCAGCTCGTGCTTCTTGATGTTCTCGTTCAAGTAGTCTTCCACAGCGGCAGCAATTACGATACCGTACTGTGTACGTCCGTCCATAGTCTGGGCATACAGATAGTAGCGGTCGGTTTCGTCTTGCACCAGCCATCCGTTTTTCTGGAAAGCGTTGAAATTCTCTACCGCACGGTCATATACTTTGGGGTCGTGCTCGTCGGTACCTTCAGGAAAGTCAATTTCGGGCTTTATGATATGATAAAGCGATTTGGGATTTCCTTCAGATTCTTTACGCGCTTCTTCGGAATTAAGCACATCGTAAGGACGGGATGCCACTTCTGTGACCATCTCGCGCGGCGGACGAAGTCCTCTGAATGGTTTTACTTTAGCCATGATAGTAGTTTTTGGTATAGATATTAGGTGTTTTTATTATAGGAGTCCGGGGGCGCGAACAATAGTCTGCTTGCGGTCCGGACCGATTGATACAATGGCTATGGGAACATTGAGCTCGCGTTCCAGAAAGTCGATATAAGCTTTGAAATTCTCGGGGAACTCGTCGGCCGACTGCATTTTGGTCATGTCGGTCTTCCAGCCGGGAATTTCCTTGTATACGGGGGTGATTCTGGTGCTGTCGATGTCATAGGGGAAATCGCGTGTTGTCACACCGTCGATTTCATATTCGGTACATGCCTTGATTGTGTCAAAATTGTCAAGCACGTCCGATTTCATCATAATCAGTCGTGTGACGCCATTGAGCATTATTGCATAGCGCAGAGCCACGAGGTCGATCCATCCGCAACGGCGTTCACGCCCTGTGACGGCTCCGTATTCGTGTCCGAGATCTCGGATAGTTTTTCCTGTCTCATCGAAGAGCTCTGTAGGGAAGGGGCCGCTGCCTACGCGAGTGCAGTAAGCCTTGAAGATTCCGAAAACATTGCCTATGCGATTGGGAGCTACTCCAAGGCCTGTACAAGCACCGGCGCATATGGTGTTGCTTGATGTTACAAAAGGATACGACCCAAAGTCCACATCAAGCATCGTGCCCTGTGCGCCTTCGCAAAGTACTGTCTTTCCGCAGTCAAGCTGATGATTCAGATAATGCTCGCTGTCGATGATGTCATAGCTGTGGAGATGTTTCACTGCATCGAACCACGTTTTCTCATTTTCGGCAAGTGTGGCCATGTCCGGTTCTGCACCGAGTGATTTCAGCATGCCGAGATGTCTGTCTCTTGCCTGAGTGTATCTGTTCTCGAAATCATGCAGGGAATCACCGAGCCGGAATCCATTGCGCGATACTTTGTCGGTGTATGTCGGGCCGATGCCTTTGCCGGTCGTGCCGATTTTGGCTCCGCCTTTGGCTTTTTCATTTGCAGCGTCAAGAAGGCGGTGGGTTGGCATTATAAGATGCACTTTCTTAGACAGCTTGAGTTTTTTGCGAATGTCAACTCCGGAGGCTTCGAGAGCTTCGGCTTCCTGACGGAAGAGTACAGGGTCAAGCACCACTCCGTTGCCTATGATGTTCATGTTTTCGTTCTGAAACACACCGGATGGAATCGAACGGAGCACATATTTCTTGCCATCGAATTCCAGTGTGTGGCCGGCATTTGGACCGCCTTGAAAACGGGCTACGATATCGTATCGGGGGGTAAGTACGTCAACAACCTTTCCTTTGCCTTCGTCGCCCCACTGGAGACCGAGCAATACATCTACTTTCGTTGAATTTTCCACTTTTTTAGCTATATGAGATGATTATTTTTTGTTCTTTGATGAGTTCTTGGCTCGTCTGCATCTGGCACATATGCCGTAGATGGTGAGTGTATAATACGCGGGCGTGAATTTTCCGAGATTGCGGTTTTCTATCATGGCGGACAGATCGCTTAATCTGGTCTCCTTCACTCTGCCACACTGTGTGCAGACAAGATGATGGTGGTTAGGAGTTCCTTGTACTCTCTCGTATCTGGTTTTGTCGGAGCCGAACCGGAGACTCCTCAGCAGGCCGCAGTCGACAAACAGCTGAAGCGTGTTGTAGAGCGTGCCGATAGAGACATGAAAGCCTGAATCATGAAGTTTCTGTGAGAAATCATCGATGGTGAAATGCCCATCAGTGCCCATGACGCACTCCAGCAGGACTTTTCGCTCCTGCGTACAACGCATCTTGCGCTTACGCAGGTATTCCGCGAGCGTGGACTCGGCAACAGATATGTGAGACTGTACATTCATCAGCCACAAAGTTAGCAAAAAAATCGGCAATTCTCAAATGGAATCACTGAATTTTTCAGATGTCTTGGCGGCTCTTAGCCGAATTTGCTGATTTTTCGCAGTATAGGCTCGTTTATCACCTTGATGCGACGTCCGTCGACGAGCAGTATCTTTTCGCTTACAAAGCTCGACAGCGTGCGTATGGCATTGGAGGTGGTCATGTTTGATAAATTCGCGAGGTCCTCACGCGACATATAAATCTTAAGCGTAGTCCCGTCTTCCTCATATCCATAGTGGTCGAGCAATACAATCAACGCTTCCGCAAGACGCCCGCGAATGTGTTTCTGGGTAAGGTTCACAATCTTGGTATCGCTGCCGCCAAGGTTACGCGACAAATCCCGGATAAAAAACCATGCCAGATTTATATTGTTGTGAATCATGTCTTTGACGAGTTCGAGTGGTATGGCTCCAAGCACAGACGGCTCAAAAGCTGCGGCACTGGAGACATAAGACTCCTCGGCAAAGTAGGCTCTGTAACCAAAATATTGTACCGGACGTATAAGACGCAGAATCTGAACACGGCCTCCTACACCTTCCTTGAATTTTTTGACTTTACCTTTCAGCAGACACCATAAAAATTCCGGCTCATCGCCTTCGGCATATATGAGCTGGTTTTTTTTGAATGTATGGATTACCAGATTGTCGGTAATTTTCCGTTTCTCGTCACCATCAAGCAAAGTCCATATTTCAGACATATCCTCATTGATGACTTTCTCCAATGCTGCTTTTATCATATATTATTGTGTGGTTATAAGAGCCGATATAAACTCGGTGTCGTAAAGCTATGTTTAAGAACATGCAAATTTAGTAATTTTTTTTATATCATTATCTTCATTCTCAAAAAAAATGCACTATGTGTGACCTTAATTTTATTTTTGCAATTTTATTTTTGCAGTTTTTGCATATCTTTCGGTCAGAATCCGCCTGAATTTTTCTCTGTTCAACAATGGATTCTCGAATGCCAGATTCATAAGGTATTCCTTGCATTGCTCCACTTGCCGTCCTGCGGGAATCTGAAGAATCCGGCGTATGTGCATGCTTTGTATCGGCAGCCGGTATCCGAACATTTCACTGTGCTCTGCCTTGAATGCTGCGG
>CAMWUD010000044.1 GCA_947177365.1 uncultured Porphyromonadaceae bacterium
TACATCCCCCGACTGAGCAACGAGCAATACAGCGTGGAAATCGACCGGCTGAGTTTCCGCGAAGCCGGCGGCTTTGTACTGTCCGACTTCACTACAAGAGCCGATGTACGCACCAACGGCATCGACCTTTGGGACCTGCGGCTGAGCCTGCCTGAATCTGAAATCATTATTGCTCCGGTGCATCTGGATTTCGAACGCTTCGAACAGATACCCCGTGTGCTGGCAAACAGCGCCACCCGCATCGAACTCGTGGAAGGCAGCAATATCTGGCTGCCCGACCTGGCCGCCATCTGCCGCCCGCTCGAACGGCTGCCTCTGCACCTCGATCTCGACATGCTTGCCGAAGCCTCGCTTTCCGATATAAAGCTGCAGCGGCTCAATATCTCTGACCGTCACGGAGCCACAACCATAAGCCTCCACGGCTCGGCCTCGCATCCGGCCGACTCTGTGCCGCTGCAATTCAATCTCGAATCTCTTGAAATACACGGACGCGGCAGCGAAATCTGCGAAATCATAAGCGCACTGACATCGCGAAGACCAAAGGCTCTGGACATTCTTTGCAATACAGGCGATTTCACCATCGGCGCCCGGGCCGATGGCTCTCTCCGACAGGCTTCGGCGGAAGTCTCGGTCAACATCGGCCGCGAAATACTGCATGCACGCGGACTATACCGCGCCGAGGCCGATTTCCGCAACATAGCCTTCAAAGCCGATGTCAACTCCGACAATATCAATCTGGCAAGATTCGCAAACGAAAAACGTCTCGGACTGCTCAACGCAAGTGTTTCGGCAAACGGACGCCTGAGCGGACGCCGATTCAGCGGACAGGCGGATGTACAGTGCAAACGTATCGGCTTCAACGGCTACGACTACAGCGACATAACTGCCTCCGCCGACATTTCGCCCCGAACCGTGACGCTGTCGCTCAACTCGGCTGACCCGAACGCCTGTCTGAGCCTTGACGGCGAATGCGACTACAGCGCCCATGACAAGCGGCTTTCAGCTTCGCTCGGCATCGACAGCCTGAACCTGAACGCGCTCGGACTCATCGCCGGATATGACGGCCACCGGCTCGCCGGACATATGGACCTGCTGGCGGAAGGAAGCGGCCCCGACGACCTTACGGGCAGCATGCAGATAGACGGTCTGAGCTTTTCCGGGCCGGAGAAGAGCGCCGGACTCCGGCATGCGGCCATCGAACTCGACCGCAAAGGCGATTATGCCGAACTCAGCATCACTTCCGACATAATCAATGGCCAGGCGGCCGGACAGATTGCTTTCAGCACGATTGCCACACAGATGTCCGACATGGTCTCGGATGTATTCCCCGCGCTCGCCCGCCACAAAGACTGCGGAGAAACGCCCAACCGCTTCTCATATGATTTCACCATAAGCGACACCAACGAACTGACCGACTTCTTCAGAATACCTGTCCGCCTGATTTATCCGGTGGAACTCAACGGAACCGTAAACTCCGACAGCCGCTACGCCGACCTGACCGTCGACGCCCCCTATCTGCAACAAGGCAACAAGATAATCGAAAACACAGCTCTTGTGGCCCGTATCGACGGTGCCGGAGCGCAGTCCATGGTTTACGGCACCACGAAAATGCCCACTAAAAAAGGTCCGCTCGGCCTTGTATTCACCCTCGACGGATGCAACAACCGCATCGACTCCCATTTCGACTGGATGATCGAACGGCGCATACCTATCAACGGAAAAATAGACTTCTCGACTCTGCTGTCGCGCGACGATGAAAGCAACGCACTTGCTGTAGATGTGGATTTCAACCGCAGCGACATAACCTTCGGCAACGACATCTGGGAAATTTCGCCCTCGCATCTGAAATACGACGCCGGTGCAATTCATATCGACGGATTCGGACTGCACACACCCAGACAGAGCATCGCAATCGACGGCGTGGCCGGAAAGGAGTTATCAGACAGCCTTACAGTACGGCTCGACAATGTGGAGCTTATAGAGATATTCGAGACTCTCGAAATCGACAAGGCTCTCATCGGCGGACGTGCATCGGGCACAGTGTCCGGCAATGCCCTGCTGTCGAAAACGCCTGTAATACAGTCCGACAGTCTCTTTGTGGAAAACATCAGCTACAACCGCTGCACTCTCGGCAACGCCGACGTCAAAGCCCGGTTCGACAACGAGAAGCAGGCCTTCGGACTCGACGCCGACATTACCGAACCCGGCGGACGCCACAGCCATATATACGGCGACATCTATCCGGCCACAGAGTCGCTCGACATATCGTTCGACGCCGACCGTGTCAGAGTCGGTTTCATGCAGCCGTTCATGAGTGCTTTCGCAAGCTCGATCGACGGCTATGCTTCGGGCCACGCCCGACTGTTCGGCACCTTCAAATACATCGACATGGAAGGTGATATTTTCGCCGACTCCCTGCAAGTGAAAATCGACTTCACCAACACCTGCTACAGCGCCACCGACAGCATTCATCTGCGACCCGGACTGATTGACATCCACAATGTGACCGTACGCGACCCGGAGGGACACACCGCCGTGCTGAACGGCAAGGTGGAGCACACCTTCTTCAAAGAACCTGTGTTTGATTTCTCCGTAACCGGCGCCCGCGACTTCCTGTGCTACGACACAGACTCCAGAATCAGTCCCGACTGGTACGGACGCGTCTACGGCAACGGCTCCGCTTTCATATCAGGATGGCCGGGTGTGGTGAACATCAATGTAAACATGACCACAGCTCCCCGCTCCCGCTTCACCTTCGTGCTGTCCGACCAGCTTATCGCCGACGAGTACTCGTTCATCACGTTCCGCCGCAAGCCGGGCACTGAAGTCGAGACCGCAGACTCCGACGACACCCCTCCGGAAGTTCGTCTGGCCAGAGAACAGGCGGCTCAGCAAAGCGAGGACATTCCCTCGGCCTACAACATGGACATACAGGTCGACATCACTCCTGACGCGGCCATGACGATAGTGATGGACCCCGTCGGAGGCGATGAGATAAAAGCCACCGGCGCCGGCAACCTCCGCCTCACATACGGCTCGCTCAACAACGACCTGCGGATGTACGGCGTGTACACCCTTGAAAGCGGCAGCTACAATTTCACCCTCCAGGATATAATCATCAAGGATTTCACCATCGACCAGGGCAGCTCTATCGCCTTCCACGGCGACCCCTACAACGCCCAGCTCGACCTGAAGGCTGTATACACCGTAAACGCCAACCTCAGCGACCTCGACGAATCGTTTCTGCAGGATAAAGACCTGAACCGCACCAATGTGCCGGTACAGGCCCTGCTCATGGTAAAAGGCGACATGCGCCAGCCCGACATCAGTTTCGACCTGCTCTTCCCCACCCTCAACGAAGACATCTACCGCAAGGTACACTCCATTGTCAGCACCGAGGACATGATGAACCGCCAGATTATCTATCTGCTGGCCCTGAACCGCTTCTATACACCCGACTACATGGCCTCGACGACCAAAGGCAACGAAGTGTTCGCCGTGGCATCAAGCACTATCTCAAGCCAGCTCAGCTCGATGCTGGGCAAACTCAGCGACCACTGGAGCATAGCGCCGAACCTGCGGAGCGACCGGGGCGACTTCAGCGACGTGGAGGTGGACGTGGCGCTGTCGAGCCGGCTGCTGAACAACAGGCTGCTGTTCAACGGCAATTTCGGATACCGCGACAAATCACTGAACACCAATCAGTTTATCGGCGATTTCGATATTGAATATCTGCTCAACCGCAAGGGTACATGGCGTCTGAAAGCTTACAACAGATACAACGACCAGAACTACTATGTCCGCACCGCAGCCACAACCCAGGGCATAGGTCTGATGTTCAGAAAGGATTTCGATGATTTCCTTAAATTCCTGCGGCGCCGCCGCACTCCGGCTGTTCCCGCCGATTCCACTGCCGTAAAGGATTCGCTGCCTTAGAGCGCCCGGAGCAGTATACTGAAAACACAACTACAATACCCAACCACTACATAGCATCATGATTCAGATAATAATCAGAAACGAAAGCGAGAAATACAGTGTGGCCGAACTGGTGCAGATGGCCGTCGAAGGCGGTTGCCGCTGGATACGCCTCGACCTGCCCGAGGCCGACGAGGCTTTCATGCTTGAACTCGGCAACGAGATTGTGCCGCTCTGCCGCGACGCCGCCGTAATGCTCACCATCGACAACCGTCCGGACATTGCACGCAAACTGGGACTGCACGGCGTCCACATCAGCGACAAGAGTCTCAATCCGGTGGCGCTGCGCGAGGAACTCGGCCCCGAGGCTGTAATCGGTGTGACTGTCAGCGACCCCGGTACGGCTCTGGCCATGGCCAAGGCCGACATCGACTATGTGCAGCTGCCCGGCGATTTCGATGCCGACAGCATTGCCGCCTTTATGGTGGACCTGCGCGAGATAAACAAGAACTACCCTGTCGTGGCCGAAGGCGATGCCTATGCCGGCTGTATCGGATCGCTGCTGGCTTTAGGTGTATCCGGCACAGCCATAGGCGCCCCGGTATATATGGCCGACGACCCCGTGGCCGCTACCGCAAACCTGCTCAAACAGTTGGACTGACTATGGCTGCCCCGCAGAGAAATTTCACCCTGCGTATACTGCTGCCGGTTCTCATCGGACTGGCTGTGGTGGGCTGGCTGTTTCACGATGATTTCAATGCAGCCGTATGGCACAGCCTCGAGTTCAACAGCCGGGCGGCCATTGCCATCGCGGCTGCGGTTGTGTTCATGGCCGGACGCGATTTCGGACTGGCATGGCGCTTCCGCACCATCACCGACCGGCAGCTGTCATGGCGCCGTGCCTTCAGGGTCGACCTGATGTGTGCCTTCACCTCGGCCATAACGCCTTCGGCAGTCGGAGGCAGCGCTCTGGCTGTGTTCTACCTCAACCGCGAGGGTGTAAGTGTAGGCCGCGCCACTACGCTGACTCTAACCACACTTCTGCTCGATGAACTTTTCTTTGTGGTGTTCTGTCCGCTGCTGTTTCTGCTGCTGCCGGTGGATGCACTGTTCGGCAGCGGCCAGCGTGACGTTTTTCTCGACTCCGTGGAGATTGCCTTCTGGCTTGTCTACAGCGGCATAGTGGCGTATACACTGCTGCTGTTCTGCGGCATACTGGTATGGCCGCACAAGGTGGAATGGCTTGTCAACAAGGTGTTCGGCTGGCGACCGCTGCGGCGCTGGAGCAAGGGCGCTGCCGAAACAGGAGCCAATATCGTGGCCACTTCGGCATGGATACGCCGATGCGGACGCCGGTGGTGGCTCAACGTGTTCGGAGCCACTGTGGTGTCGTGGTTCTCCCGCTATCTGGTGGTCAATGCTTTGTTCTGGGGCTTTGTGCCGGCGGCATCGGGTCTGCTGGTGTTCGGCCGCCAGTTTGTGGTCTGGGTTCTGCTTATGATTAGTCCCACTCCGGGCGGAAGCGGTGTGAGCGAATGGCTGTTCACCACCTACTACGGCGACCTTATCGGGTCGGCGGGTGTGGCTCTGATTCTCGCCATGATGTGGCGCCTTCTCAGCTACTATGTCTATCTCGTAGCAGGCATACTGCTGCTACCCTCTTATTTTGGCAAGAAACAAAAACCGAAAAACCAATGAATGACAGACTGTTGAAAATTCTGATACTGCTGCTTGCCTGCAGTTTTTCTGCTGCCGCACGTCGGCCTCTGGTGTATGTGCTGCCGATTGAACGCGAAATCGACGCATCGGCCTGGCAGCATACTTCACGGGCATGCAGCGAGGCCGAAGATATAGGCGCTGACCTTTTTGTGGTGAAACTCAACACTTTCGGCGGTGCGCTCGACGATGCCGACCGCATACGCAAAGCGCTCATTGCTCTGGACATCCCGACCATGGCTTATATCGACCACAACGCAGCCTCGGCCGGTGCCATGATTGCTCTGGCATGCGACACCGTGTTCATGGCGCCCGGATCAAGCATGGGGGCTGTGACTGTGGTAGGTGCCAACGGCATGCCTATGCCCGACAAGTATCAGAGCTATAACCGCTCGATTCTGCGCGCCACAGCCGAACTACACGGAAAGAACCCCGACGGCAGCTGGCGCCGCGACCCTGATATTGCCGTACGGATGGTAGGTCCGGACAGTGTGGTGACTTTCACCGCCGACGAGGCCGTGGCCGCCGGCTATGCGGAAGCGGTCGAACCGGATCTCAGAGCTGCCGTGGCCGCTCTCGGATACAGCGACGCGGAGATAAAGACTTTCGAGCCTACGGTTACCGACACCATCATAGGCTTTCTGAGTTCGGCCGCCGTGCGAGCCGTGCTGGTGATGCTCATTCTCGGCGGCATATACATGGAAATGCATACCGCCGGACTTGGCTTTGCCGGAGCGGTATCGTTCGTGGCGGCGGCGCTGTATTTTCTGCCAATGCTCGTCCTGGGTACGCTTCCGGGCTGGATTGTGGTGCTTTTCATCGCGGGCATAGTGCTGATAGCTCTTGAAATTTTTGTGATACCGGGCTTCGGTGTATGCGGAGTGAGCGGCATAGCCGCCATATTCGTAGCACTCGGAGCCGCGCTGCTTGATACCGACAGTATCGCCGGCGTGACATCGGCTCAGATTTTACAGTCCGGGGCGGTGGTAGTGGCCGGCCTGCTGCTCGCGATAGCTCTGGTATGGTATCTGACTTCGTCGCATGGCCCGGCATGGGTGCGCCGCAGCAGCGAACTGACCAAAGAACTGAAAGTCGCCGACGGTTTCGTGGGGGTGGACATGTCGCTGTCCCGGCTGGTAGGCAGCATGGCTGTCACTGCCACACTGATGCGCCCCGCAGGCAAGATTGTGGTAAACGGCGAAGTCTATGATGCCGTGGCCGCCAACGGCTATATCGATGAAGGCGAGTCGGTAAAAGTAGTACGTTTCCAAAATGCCCAGCTGTATGTCGAGCCGCTTGAAATCAGAATTTAGAGACCGGCCGCTCCTGTGGCTGGTCCTGGCTGCCATAGCGGCTGTGTATGCTGTATCGTACGCCTTCTTCCCGGTCTATATCGACAACTGGATATTCGAGTATTTCTACATCGACAGCAACGGCGGAGGCACAGATTTCAATCTGCACGCCTGGCTCGGATTCATGCTTAGGGAATATAATACTGAAAACATCCGTCTGCCTCAGATTTTCGCTCCGGTCATAAGCATGCACCTTGATTTGCTTAACTGGCCGGCATCAATATTCTTAGGTCTCTGTACCGCAGGAATGATTTTCATGGCCACCCGCCTAACTTGCGGACGGGTCTCAGTCTTGCGGATGCTTTTCATCTGGGCGATTCTGACAGTAGTCCTTCCATGGCGCAACTGGCTCGCCGGACAGCTTTACGCCATGAACTATATGCCCACTGCGATGGTGATGCTGCTGATTCTGTATCTGCTGCGCAAAAATTCTTCAATGAGACTCCGGTATCTGCTGCCGCTGCTGTTTCTTGAAATATGGCTGCACGAGACCGTCGGCCTTACTCTTGCCTGCGGCATGCTCGGATATATCATAATGCAGCGTTTCCGAGTCGTCCGAAAATGGTATATATGCACTCTGTTCGCCCTGACATTCTCGCTTCTGCTGGTTTTAGGCGCCGGAATGATGACACGTATCGACTATCAGGTAAGTGCAAGCGTCACCGGCGACAAATTGATTCTGAATGCAGTCGTACACTTCGCTTTTTATCTTCTGGCCGCCGCTTATCTTCTTTGCCTGCTGATGCGCCGCACAAGAGCCTCTGCCATTAAACTTCTTGACAACCCTGTGTTTGTGACGGCAGCGGCAAGCGCTCTGGCCATAACCGTGATGAATATCTTCACTCCCTGCCAGAGCCGATATGGATTCACGGCGCAACTGACTTCTGTTGTAGCCATAGGTATTCTGATTCGCAGCTGCTTCCGGCTTCCAAGTCTGCCACGAGTTGCACGCATCGCCGCAGCTATCGCTCTGTTCTGCTCTATGATGACCTTCTGGTCTTGTGTCGCTTGGTATCAGAATGCTAAATATGTGGAGTATATCAACATGATACAGTGCATGCGCCATACCGGCAGCGGACAGCTTGTAATGGAGTTCAAGTATCTCGACAAATCGCAGCCTTGGCTTCTAAACATTCCCATGCGGAATCTTATCAACTATGACTACAACACCTATTGCCTGGCGCACAGATTCCCGGAAATTGACCGTTCGATTGTAATCGTTCGCCCTGACGGCACAAAATACGAATAATAGACAAGGCCGCCGGAGCAGCTGCTCCGGCGGCCTTTGCATTAATGTATCATCATCTGAAATCAGTCTGCGTATTCTATAAGCAGGGCGTCGGTGCCTACAACCTCGTCGGGCTGTACGAAGACACGCTTCACAGTCACATCGCGGTCAGCCACCACATCGTTCTCCATCTTCATGGCTTCATAGACAAGGATCACCTGACCCTTCTTCACTGCCTGACCGGGCTTCACATTCACCTGGATGATACGTCCGCCCATGGGAGCCTTCAGAGTCGGGCCGGTGACGGGTTCGGCGGGTGCCTCTTCCTTCACTTCCTCTGCCGGACGTGTGGCCTCTTCAGCAGCCTGACGGGCCTGGAACTCTTCGGTGCGGCGACGGCGCAGGAAGCCGTTGGCCACGGTCGGAAGCAGTTCGAGCAGCAGATACTCTTCCTGGTTGGATGCGAGCTTGGCGCCGCCGAGGTCTTCGAGCACCGGATTTTCGGGCTTCTTGTACGACGATACGTCATAAGGCTTTTCAACCGGGCTGCCGGTAATCTTTTCACGGAACGCGGGATCCACGGGCACAGGAGTGTGGCCGTATTCGCCCTTCACCAGAGAGATGAACTGGTTGGACTTGGTGGTATAGTCGGGATTGCCTTTGCGGCGGTCGAGAGCCACGCTCACGGCCTGCGAGCCTACAATCTGGCTGGTGGGAGTAACCAGAGGCACCAGACCGGCATCGCGGCGTACCATCGGTATCAGAGCCATGGCGTCTTCCAGCAGGTCGTCGGCTTTGAGGGCCTTCAGCTGGGCCACCATGTTGGAGTACATACCACCGGGAACCTCGGCATTCTTTACAAGTTCGTTGGGCTTGGGGAAGCCGAAGTAGCGTTCGATGGCATGGCAGGCATCGAGCAGAGTGGCCTCGTCCATGGCCTTGGCAGCAGCGACAGCGCGGTCGAGCTGAGCTTCGATTTCGGCGGGGAGTTTGTCGTTGAGCGGGTCGAAGGGCTTGGGCTTGGGAGTGAGGTCGAAATCCTTGAGCGACTCACGTGCGACAAGCAGACGGTCGCGGATTTCGCCTACAGCCTTCATGTCGCATTCAAGCTCTACGCCGAGTTTCTTGGCGAAGAGATAGACAAGCTCGATTGCCGGTGCGGCACTGCCGCCGCCGAACCACCAGATGTTGGTGTCGAGGATGTCCACGCCGTTGATGATGGCCATGACACTTGCAGCGAGACCATAGCCGGGAGTACAGTGGGTATGGAAGTCGACAGGCACCTTGACGTTGGCCTTGAGCTTGGAGATGATGGATGCGGCACGCAGCGGAGTCACCAGGCCGGCCATATCCTTGAGT
Organism: uncultured Porphyromonadaceae bacterium; assembly: GCA_947177365.1. Taxonomy (GTDB): domain Bacteria; phylum Bacteroidota; class Bacteroidia; order Bacteroidales; family Muribaculaceae; genus CAG-873. Next base: position 9,571 of record CAMWUD010000044.1, read on the forward strand.
GTGATGATTTTCGCACCGAGGCGTTCCATTTCCTTGGCTTTTTCCACGAAATATTCGTCGGTGAAAATCTTCTTGGGTTCTACAGGCTTTTTGCCGAAGAGGCGTCCGAAGAAACCGGGTTTTTCGGCAGGAGCCTCAGGTTTGGGATCGACGGTGTAGCATACAGCACCGTCGGCTATGCCGCCGAGAGAGTTGATCAGGCGGATTGATTCTTTTACATTGTCGATGTCGTTGAGAGCGTCGAAGATACGCATCACATTCAGACCGTTGGCTATGGCTTCTTTATAGAAACCTTCAAGCACAGAGTCGGGATAAGGCACGTAGCCGAAGAGGTTGCGGCCGCGTGAAAGGGCAGAAAGCAGCGAAATGCCTTTCATTTCTTTCGACACGCTGCGCAGACGGTCCCAGGGAGACTCGTCGAGATAACGCATCACGGAGTCGGGCACGGCGCCGCCCCATACTTCCATGATATAAAAGCCCGCATTCTTGTAATAGGGCAACAGTTTGTCGATTTCAGCTTGACTCAGGCGGGTGGCGAACAGTGACTGCTGGCCGTCGCGAAGTGTTAAGTCTCGAATTTTAAGTTTACGCTGTTCCATCGTATAAATTGAGTTAGTATATGGGTAATCGGTGCAGAAGGATTCTGCGGAAAGAGTTCGATGTGCAAATGTAGAAATAAATTTTTAAATTATGGAAATAATTCCTTAAATAATTTTCATGCCGCCGGTTTTTTACAGTCTCTCAAAGAAAAAAAGTGCAAAAAAAATTTATTACGGCATCTTTTTCGATTTATTACGGGAAATTTTGCTAAATTTGCACGACATTAAGGGCAGAGTTTCTGTCCCGGCCCTGAAATTTGAGAATCATTTAATTTCTTTTAACCATGGATATTTCCCATATCGAACACATCGGCATTGCCGTTCCCAGCCTCGAAGAGGCCATCCCCTTCTACGAAAAAATGCTTGGCTTCAAGTGCTTTGCAATCGAAGAAGTAGCAGACCAGAAAGTGCGTACCGCTTTCTTCAAGGTCGGCCAGACCAAACTGGAGCTTCTTGAAGGCACCTCGGAAGACAGCGCTATCAGCAAATTCATCGCCGGAAACGGCGGTCGCGGCGGCGTACAGCACATCGCTTTCGCCGTACAGGACGGTGTGGCAAACGCGCTCGGTGAACTCGAGGAGAAGGGATGCCGCCTTATCGACAAGGCTCCCCGCAAAGGTGCCGAAGGCCTCAACATCGCTTTCCTTCACCCCAAATCCACTATTGGTACTCTGATAGAACTCTGCGAGGACCCCAATAAATAAATGTATGCCGGCGTTCCGCACAGGAACGCCGACTGCTATCAACCCAAGTATATCAATCAAACCCCACTTATATTAATATGAGCAATCAGCTTGAAAAAGTAAAAGAACTCATAGAGCTTCGCGCCCAGGCCCGCATCGGCGGCGGTGAAAAGGCCATCGAGAAGCAGCACGAACGCGGAAAATATACCGCCCGCGAACGTATCGCCCAGCTCCTCGACGAAGGCTCTTTTGAAGAACTCGATATGTTTGTGCGCCACCGCTGCACCAACTTCGGCCAGGAAAAGAAATCATACCTCGGCGACGGCGTTGTGACCGGCTACGGCACAATCGAAGGACGTCTGGTATACGTCTTCGCTCAGGACTTCACCGTATTCGGCGGCTCGCTGTCCGAAACCATGGCTCTGAAAATCTGCAAGATCATGGACATGGCCATGAAGATGGGCGCTCCCGTAATCGGCCTCAACGACTCTGGCGGCGCACGTATACAGGAAGGCATCAACGCACTCGCAGGCTATGCCGAAATTTTCCAGCGCAACATCATGGCCTCCGGCGTGATTCCGCAGATCTCGGCAATTCTCGGCCCCTGCGCGGGCGGTGCCGTATACTCCCCCGCCCTCACCGACTTCACCATCATGGCCAAGGGCATCAGCTACATGTTCCTCACCGGCCCGAAGGTTGTGAAGACCGTTACCGGCGAAGACGTGACTCAGGACGCTCTCGGCGGCCCCGAAGTGCATTCAAGCAAGAGCGGTGTATGCCACTTCAAGGCCGAAGACGGCGAACACGCAATCAAAATCATCCGCAAACTCTTCAGCTACATACCTCAGAACAACCTCGAGGAAGCTCCTCTGGTTCCCTGCAACGACCCGATTGACCGTCTGGAAGACTCTCTCAACGAAATCATTCCCGACAGCGCCAACCGCCCCTACGACATGTATGAGGTAATCGGTGCGATTGTCGACAACGGCGAATTCCTGGAAGTCCAGGCCGACTACGCCAAAAACCTCATCGTAGGCTTTGCTCGCTTCAACGGCCAGAGCGTGGGTATCGTGGCCAACCAGCCCAAATACCTCGCCGGCGTGCTCGACAGCAACGCATCGCGCAAGGGCGCACGCTTCGTGCGTTTCTGCGACGCTTTCAACATTCCTCTGGTAACACTCGTCGACGTGCCCGGATTCCTCCCCGGCACAGGCCAGGAATACAACGGTGTGATCCTCCACGGCGCCAAACTGCTCTACGCCTACGGCGAAGCCACTGTGCCCAAGATCACCGTCACACTGCGCAAGAGCTACGGCGGCAGCCATATCGTGATGAGCTGCAAGCAGCTCCGCGGCGACATGAACTACGCATGGCCTACCGCCGAAATCGCCGTAATGGGCGGCGCCGGCGCTGTAGAAGTGCTCTACGCCAAGGAAGCCAAGGCAAGCGACGACCCCAAGAAGGTGCTCGCCGAGAAGGAAGCCGAATACAACAAACTGTTCTGCAACCCCTACAACGCGGCTCGCTACGGCTACATCGACGATGTAATCGAACCCCGCAACACACGTTTCCGTGTAATCCGCGCCCTGCAGCAGCTCGCCACCAAAAAGGTGACCAACCCGGCCAAGAAGCACGGCAATATTCCACTCTAATCAAACAGCCCTACCGACAGCAGTATGAAAAAATCAATTATAACGCTGGCCTTGGCCGCCATGTGCTGCACCGCCGCCTTCGCACAGAGCCGTTCGGCTCTGCGCCTCAACGAGGTGATGGTGGAAAACGAAAGCAGCATCGTGGACGAATACGGCAACCATACGGGCTGGATAGAGCTGTTCAACTCCAACTTCTCGCCTCTGGAGATAAGCAGCATCTACATCACCAACGACAAGAACAATCCCAAGATGTATCCGGTGCCCCTGGGCGATGTCAACACCCGTATCGCCAAGCGGCAGCACGTGGTATTCTATACCGACGGCGAACCCAACAAGGGCACGTTCCACACGAACTTCACTCTTGTTCCGGGCCAGGACAACTGGATCGGCATATATGATGCCGACGGTATCACGCTCATCGATGAAGTGACCATACCGGCCGAACTCGTAAGCGACAACACCTGGGCCCGCACCGAAGACGGCTGCGGCGAATGGGCAGTCCGCACCGGCGGCGAGGAAGACTACATCACTCCCTCAAGCGCCAATATAATCAAGGGCACAAACCCCAAGATTGAAGAGTTCGCCACTCAGGACGCCAACGGATGGGGTATGGCAGTGATGGCCATGGCTATAGTGTTCAGCGCTCTGCTGGTGCTCTGCCTCTGCTTCTACGGCATCGGCAAGACCGGAGCCATGGTTACCTGGATGAAGAAGGCACGTTCTCACGGCATGAGCCGCGAGGAAGCCAAGGCCGAGAACCTCACCCACGACTCCGGTGAGGAAATCGCCGCCATCATCATGGCACTCCACGAGCATCTCAACGCCCACGACACCGAGAACACCATACTCACAATCAACAAAGTAAAACGCGCTTATTCGCCCTGGAGCTCAAAAATCTACAACCTGCGCCAGGTGCCCGAATTGCACCATAACCGTTAATACAGCAATGAAAGAATATAAATATAAAATCAACGGCAACACCTACAAGGTAGGCGTGGGCGACATCGAAGGCAACATCGCCCAGGTGGAAGTCAACGGCGTACCCTATAAGGTAGAGCTCGCTCAGGAAGCCGCCAAGAACGTAAAGGTAGTGTCGACTCCCAAGCCCGCCGCAGCGCCCCGCACCGCAACAGGCGAAAAAGTGATTTCAAAGCCCGCCGCTGCCGCAGGCTCCTACTCCATCAAGGCTCCTCTGCCCGGTGTGGTACTGTCAGTGCCCGTCAAGGTCGGTGATACCGTCTCGGCCTCCGACACCGTACTGGTGCTCGAAGCCATGAAGATGGAAAACGCCATCCATGCCGGACGCGACGGCAAGGTGGCATCAATCAGTGTCAACCCCGGCGACTCCGTGCTCGAAGGCGCCGTACTGATCAACCTCGAATAAGCCGGGTGGCGAATCATTAACCATAACATAAAGTCAAACTTATGTCATTCGGTGATTTTCTACTCGACAATCTGCGTCAGTTCTGGGAACTGACCGGATTTGCCAACGCCGAAGTAGGCAACTTCGTGATGCTTGCGGTCGGACTGTTCTTCATATGGCTCGCCATAAAGAAGAACTTCGAGCCCATGCTTCTGGTGCCCATCGGCTTTGGTATTCTCATAGGCAACGTACCGTTCAACACAGGCGCCGGTCTTGAAGTAGGCATCTACGAGGAAGGCTCCGTGCTGAACATCCTCTACAACGGTGTGAGCGCCGGCTGGTATCCGCCCCTTATCTTCCTGGGCATCGGAGCCATGACCGACTTCTCCGCACTTATCGCGAACCCCAAGCTCATGCTCATCGGTGCCGCCGCACAGTTCGGCATCTTCGGCGCATATATGGTGGCTCTGGCCATAGGCTTCGCCACTGACCAGGCCGGCGAAATCGCCATCATCGGCGGAGCCGACGCCCCCACCGCCAACTTCCTGTCGTCGAAG
>CAMWUD010000045.1 GCA_947177365.1 uncultured Porphyromonadaceae bacterium
GCTCTATGGTATATGGCAGATAGTCGCTGACAAATCTTTCTGAAAAATCGAACATATGGCTTGTGGCTATCCGAGGCCTGCCATCGTTGTCCAGCCGAATATCACGACCACAGATAAAACGGTAGCCGCCGAGTATCAGCCGGCTTTCCGGGTCCCAGACAATCAATTGCTTGCACGGCGGCTGCATGATGTCATATCTGTCAATGTCGCAGTCTTTTCCTGTACCGCCGCCAGCCGAGCGGAAGGCAATCTCGCGCAGACGCCCTATCTCACGCATGGTATTCGGCGAGTCGAAGGCATCTACCACATATAGTTCGTTGCCTCCTTTGTTGGTTCTACGGAGGAAGCGTTCAGGAGTCAGTTCGGCCTCAATGAGCGCTGTATTGACAGGTTCTATTATCTTGGAGTTCATTGCTGTGAGTGTTGTTCTGGTGCCAGAGAGTAGACAGCCGCGCGGATTCTGGCCGCCTGCCCGGCTGCTTTCTTGCCGGATTCGAGCTGTCGCCAGGGTATCGGCTTGCCGCAATATATGGCAAAGCGTTTCCCTCTGGCCTTGAATATCTCACCCGGCAGATATATCATTTCCAGATTGAATTTCAATCCTGATAGTTTTCTATATTTTGCAAAGTTATAAAAAAAACTTGAGTTTTCACCACTAAAAAAAACCGGAACTACAGTCCGCCGATAGTCCACAGCCTTGTTTACAAACATTTTCTGCCATTCAAGATCGGCCACTTTTCCATCCCGTCCTTTGCGCGAACACAGGCCCGCCGGAAATATTATCACAGGGTCGTCGGCGGCAAATGCCTCATCGACCGCACGTATGCTGGCCCGGCTCTGCGCCCCGTGTTTGTTCACCGGCACAAATACCGTCCGCAACGGCACTACGGCATTCAGCAGGTCGTTGACTATAAAACGGATTTTGCCGCCATAGCGCCCGGCGACCCAGGCTATCAGAGCCATGCCGTCGAGTCCGCCAAGCGGATGGTTGCTGACTATCACTACTTTTCTGTCCGACGCAGGCGGCATATTGTCTTCATCCACTATATCGACGCTTACTTCAAGGTCGCGCAATACGCCTTCACAGAATTCAGCTCCCTCCGCCGGATAATTGTCGCGCAGCAGCCGGTTGAGCTCGTCCTGACGAATCACCCTCTCAAGCCGGCGCACGAGCCATCCGGGCACAAGTCGTGAATATTTCCCGAGCCTTGCACGCAAAACCTGACCGAGGTCAATCTGTATCAGTTTCTTTTCATTTGTCATAATCGCAGTGCAAATTTACGATATTAACTACATTTTTCGTAACTTTGTAGCATGAAATTTTATGAAGACGATGTTTTTTTCGGCATAGTGGCTGTTATCACACTGTGGGTCACTCTCATATGTACCTACACGCCCGACAGGCCTGTGGCTGTGTTTGCCGCAGTGTCCGCAGCCTCCCTTCTGCCGGCGATTGTCTGCCGCAGGCTGAGCTGGCATAGCAAGGGATGCGCATGGCTGCTGCTGGTCTGTGCCGCAATCATCGGCAGCGGTGTGATACTGAACTGCTGGTATTTCACCACTGCATCCGGAGGCACGGACGCAGCGCCCGTCCTGCATAATTTCGACGCCGAACTCAACTGGGAGTTCTACACCATGAGCAACATCAAAGATCTTGCCACCGACAGATTCCCCGGATTCTGCTTCAACAGAGCTTCCGGCTACCCTTATCTGATGAGAGCGCTCGGTGCGGTCTTCGGTCCTTCCATAGCTTTCCTGCTCGGCTTCAACATGCTGTGCGTGATGCTGACTGTGATTCTTTGCGGCAGCATCACCCGCAAATGCATGCAAGGACATAGCTTCAACACCTGTGTCACTCCGGAACTCTGCGCGATGATTGTTCTGGCTTCGAACAGCTATTTCCTTGTCACCGGCACCATATTTATAAAGGATGCGGTAATACAGCTCCTTTTCGCATGTATGATTTACCTGCTGATTGTGATGAAAGACAGCCGGCGGAACGATGCGAAAACCCTTGCCGCTGCATTCGGCACCATTCTGCTGATAGCTCTGGTGCGCCATCAGTTGCTGCCACTGCTCCTGCCGGGATTCTTCCTGATTCTATTCCGCAGCAGACAAATGTGGGCCAAGCTCCTGCCCCTTTGCGCTTTCACGGCCATCGTATACGGGGCTGTCATGGCTTTGCCCACACATGAAGAGTACGATATGGCGTTCTCCATTCTGACCGGTCCGCGCGCCACACACCCGGAAAAAGTCACCACTTTCATAGTCGACAACTCCCGCACCGACATGATTTTCAAAATCACCGGAAATCTCGACCAGCAGATGCCGTGGATGCGGGTGCTGTGGCTTCCGGTCACCATGCTGTGCCAGTTTCTGATTCCATTCCCATGGAATTTCACACGCGACATGATTTACGGCCCGTCGCAGTTCTACGCCCACATATCTTTTCCGGGATATTTAGCCGGAATAGTCTTGTGCTATTACATACTGTTTATGTGGCGACGCGGGCCGCGCCTCGCCAACCGGCTGCTGTGCTGGGGCATAATACTCTATGCGGTGGTTGCCTTCCACTGGAGCGGCTCAGTGTCGCGCTACTGTCTGATGTTCATTCCGCTTGCGGCTCCGGCCATATCATTCTGCCTCCTCACGGCATGGCGGAAACGCAGCCTGTACGTCTGGGCCTCGTTATGCAGCGTGCTTCTTGCATCAGTCCTCATTGTCTGTCACCGCCTAAGCCATTAACCATAGTGAAGAGTCCTCTTGTCAGCATTATCACCCCTACTCTTGACGACGGCCCCGCCTTAAGACGCACCGCCGCGAGCATTGACTCCCAGAGCTGGAAGGCTGTGGAACATATCATAGTGAATGGTGCCGACTCCGAGCCGGAATTTGCCTCCGGCAGCTCTTCGTCACGCCGTATTATCAACACTCCGCCCAGAGGTGTATATGATGCCGTGAACCACGGGCTCCGGGCTTGCACCGGCGACATCATAGGCGTTCTCAACGGCAACGACCGTCTGGCATCGCCCGACGTACTGGAAAAAATTGTAGCGGAGTTCAACGTTCCCGGCACTGACTTCGTCTACGGACACGTCTATTTCAGCGACAGCAACGGCAATATCACCCGCCGTTACCGCTCCGACAGATACAGCGTCGACAGTCTTGCCCATGGATTCGCTCCTCCCCACCCCTCGCTTTACATTTCCCGGCAAACACTCGAACGCATCGGCCTTTACGATTGCAGCTATGTCACAGCGGCCGATTTCGATATGTTCGTACGCCTTTTCTGCGACACCACTCTTAAAGGAAGACTGCTCGACATGTATTTCGCGGAAATGAGCCGGGGCGGACTGAGCGGCAACTGGCGCAACCGTCTTCTTACAAATCCCGGAGAACGGCTGAAAAGTCTGAAATCGCACGGTTTCAGAACCGACCCATTCTCTCTGCTGCCAAGATATATCAGACTCTTTAAAGAATACTTCAAATGAACAGCCTGCCAAAACTACTGCTGCACACAGCTCTGGCTCCGTTTGTCAGACCATATTTCGAACGGCAGTTCGCGGACTTCGAAATAAGCGACCGCATGGACTCCGACTTCAGCAAAGCGCTGATGGTTTCATCGACCGATGTATACAATGTAGCGTCCGGCTCCGGACACGACGAGACCACACCGCTGCTGCCCCGGCACAGTGTACTCAGGCTTGAGAACGAATTCACCGAGGCCTGCCGGCTCAGAGGCGTTGCCCCTACCATACTCCGATGCCCGCATATCATAGGCACGGGAATGACCGGACTGCCACGCGATATGGTCAACAAAATCTACCGGGGCACTTACTTCCATATCAAGGATGTCAACGAACATCTCAGTGTGGTTCATGCCAGCGACGTGGCGAAAGCCGCCGGATGCTGCCTCGACTCCGGGGAGACTCTCATCGTCACCGACGGAGCTGACCCTTCATACGCGGAGCTTGCCGAGGCTCTGGCCTACCGTCTCGACCACAAACGGATTTTCACCATCGGTGAACGCTGGGCCAGATGGAGATACAGCTCGGCCTTGTACAATATTCTTACGACAACACTTACATTCAGCTCCCAACGGCTGCAGAACGAATATGGTTTCCGTCCGACTTCCGTATGCAGCTACCTCACAACGCATGTCTACGACGATGAAAGTCTCTGAATTTCCATCCGCTTTGGCCGCTACGGCCAAAAGCATGATTAAAATCATGCTCAAATCGCGCATAAGCAAGCTGAAACGCCCGCACGACGAATGCAGCGATTCCATCATCATACTGGCCAACGGGCCGTCGCTGGCCGAAACCATACGGATGCACGCCGCAAAACTGGCCTCCTCGACATGCATGGCAGTGAACTTCGCCGCCAACGCGCCGGAATTCACCGGCCTGCGTCCGCGCTACTATATTATGGCCGACCCGCACTTCTTTCTTCGGACTGACGACCCCAATGTAGTGCGGCTTTACAAATCTCTCTCGGCTGTATCCTGGCCGATGATGCTCATCGTGCCCAAACAATTCCGCAGCAAGGCTTCTTCTTTTGTAAAGAACCCCTGTATCACTGTCGACACATTCAATTTCGTCGGGCTTGAAGGATTTCACAGCTTTGAGAAAGCATGCTACGGACTGCGGCTCGGCATGCCGCGCCCGAGGAATGTGCTGATTCCGGCTCTTATGTGCGCCATCTGGCTCGGCTACCGCAACATCACTCTTGTCGGGGCCGATCATTCCTGGCTGAAGTCAATCTGGGTGAACGACGACAACGAAGTTGTCTCAGTCCAGCCTCATTTCTATAAGGAAGACGACAAAGAAGTGCAGCGTGTCCGCAGCGAGTACACCAACTACCGTCTCCACCAGATTCTTGAGAGTTTCCACATAGCGTTCAAAAGCTACTTTGGCATCCGCCGTTTTGCCGACAGCAAAGGAGTCCGCATCACCAACGCAACCCCGGGCAGCTTCATCGACGCATTCGACAGAGGGTCGCTATAGCAAGCCAAATAAGAAAGCCGCTTCTCTCGAAGCGGCTTTCCTTTTGTGTCTCTAACACTAAATACCTAAAACCATTTAAAAATCCTTTTTCTAAACTTTTCTAAAAATCCTAAATAATAACCTTGAATCTTAGACCTAATAATTATTTACACCGCAAAGTTAGCATGTGGCGGACACATTTCAACATATATTAAACCGCAATATAAACAAATATGACACTTGTATAAATCTTATGCCTTGATTTACTGCATCTTATATTTTTGAGTGCTATCTTGAAATATAAGATATATTCTACCGTATTTTGCCAATTTCTTTGACTTGGCGCTCAAAATTTTCTCTGTCGAGCGCCCGCGACTTCAGTCTGTTCCGGTATGTATAGATCGTGTTGAGCGAGAGTCCGAGAAACTTCGACAACTTCGCGCTGTCATCTATGCCAAGACGCATGAAGGCAAGAATGCGGCTCTCCGGAGTAAGCCTGCCTGGCGACACAAGCTGTATGCGTTTATCTTCCTGCATCAGCTCGTTGACTTGCTCTATAAAATCGGGATAAATTCCGAAAAAGGCTTTGTCGAATACTTCATAAAACTGCGTGGCCTGTTCCTGCAGGATTTTACCGGACTCAATCATGTGATATAAATCCTGAACCTGCCCGGCCTTTATCTTACGTCCGGCAAGCCTGTTGAATTCTTCCATCCTCTCTATATAGAGCGAACACATCGACAAAACCCTGCCGATATAGGCGTCCTTAAGTTCGACATTATCCTTCAGTCTGGTCTGCAATTCGTTGACCTTGGCCTGCTTGCGCCTCATCACCACCATCATCACCGCGATCACCGCGATTGCTGCCAGAAGCACAGCCACTATGGCAATCATCCATGCCATGCGCCGACTGTCACGCTCACGGAATGTCTGCGAAATCACCGGCAGACTCTGCGCATTCTCAAGCGTCCGGAGTCTGCTGCCGGCGGCTACTGAACTCTCGAGCGCAAGCATCAGATATTTGTACGCGCGGTCGACATCGCCCTGTTCAAAGAGTTTCATTCCAAGGCGCTTAAGCGCTGTAAATTCTTGTGTGGCAGCCTGGATATCGCCTGCGGCAGCCAATGCCAGATGATACTGCGACTCCTCATCACGACCCTCAAGTGCGTAATAGTCCGACAGAATCGCATGCACCCGCGCGTACATGTTGTCATCGGGGCCGACAACTTTCAGCAATTCATTAAGTTCGCTCACTGCAAGGGCATATTTGCCTGCATAATAGTACTGATACGCGCGATGAAAACGCTCAATAGGTTCACCCGGCGTAAGTATGGAAAGCAGACTGTCATTAAGCTGCATCGATTTTTTTGCATACATCAGCCTGTAAGCCGGCAAAGTGTGAAAATCAGTAATATACATATACAGATGCACACCATGATAATAGTATTCGCCAAGATAGGCGCTGTCAGACAATTGAGGACGGTTGTCCTCGTAAAGCTGCTGCGCTTCCATCACCAGACCGTTGACGGGCATTATAGAACTTTTAGCCCAAGCCACACGCCTGTATTCCAATGAGTTGGCATCGGGCACATTTTTCAAGGCCATATCATAATAGTATATGGCCGAATCTATATTGTAACGCCGGAATGCATCCGCCAGACCGGTATACAGCTCTGATTTCGAACGACCTTCGGGTGCGGCCAGCTGAGCCTCGATTCTGTCGATGGCCAATCTTTGCCGGTGCAGATATTCATTCCGATGGCTTATAAGCGCGTCAAGCGAATCGATGGCCGCTTCAAGATTGGCCGGTTCTGCCAGCGACACTATCGGGAAAACTAAAGCAACGATGATGAAGAGTATTCTCATGGCGGTAGGGTTTTACTTCGCAAAGGTAGTGATTTTATTTGATAATTCCAAATTAATACTTATATTTCCACAAATACATACCGGAAATATCTTGCAATATATCTGCATATTAGCTTTGAACAGGCTCTATATTATTTTAATATACGCCTAAATTGACAGACAAGATACGAAAACAGTAGCTAACTTTGCAACGTAAAACAGAACGACAAGCCGCATCACAGCGGCATCAAGATACATATTCAGACAAGGTAGATTAGATTTTAGAGAATTGTTATATTAGGTTTGTTTCGATTTACAACCCCAAAAAAAGCCGCTTCGGGATGAAGCGGCTTTTCTGTTTATCGGGGCTGTTCCGTATCTTTCAGTCGTCGAGTTGCTCATCGGCCAGTTCGTGTCGGCTGAGAAGATCATACATGGCTTTGCGGCTGAATACTTTTATCTCATTGCCATGATAATCTATCAGACCATCGGATTTCATTTTTTCAAGTGTGGCTATGAAACTGCTCCGCTGGACTCCAAAGAATGAATACAGATCGCGCTGACGGCAGGAAAGCACTATATCGGTGGCCATAGGCTGCGTGAGTGCCAGAATCCAGAATGCTATACGTTCTTCCATGCTTCCGGTAGTAAGCGCCAGAATTCCATCCACTGATTTCTGGGCATTCACCGACAGCATATTCAGGAAGTTCAGCATAAACACTGCATCGGAATTCAATATCTTCAGATAGTCCTGCTTGGTAATCTGCAGTATGCCGGTAGCCTCCACCGCTTCAACCGTGCACGGATAGTCGGTCGCACGCCCGAACAGAAAGCTCGGGGCAAGCACATCGGGAGATACAAGTGTAGATACCACCTTGAATCTGCGGTCTGAATTTTCAATAGTCATCCTGACTTTTCCTGATATAATGAACTTGATATGCGTACACGGGTCTCCGGCCGAGATAACGGTTTCGCCGGACAGATATTTCAGAAAATGAAATTTTGCCGTGCCTACTGTTTCGGCCATACGTTCTCGTGTAACTCCCCTGAAAAGAGGAAGCCCCATCAAAATGTCGAACATACTCTTCATAATCATATCTTTTTTAGAAGTCCTTGTTTAAGAACTCTACCTTATTTAACATTGCCGGATACAGATTTGTTCTGCTTTGCCGCCTACAATCCTGTTTCTCTACAAAGTTAGTGAGTTTTTCTTGTATCTTTGCGATTTTTTACTTAATTTTACCAAATAATCCCGAATGCGGTGCATCATAGTTTTCCCGATGGTTTCAACCAAAGTTCCTGCACCTTGTTTATAAGATATGCAAGCGGACCGTAATCCACGATCCGGGCTCTTATTCATCACATTCTCAACAGCACTCAGCCGTGAAATTTTCAAGATTCATATTCTCGACTTTCAAGATTCTGGCTCTTACAGTCTTAGCTCTGGTTCTGCTTCTGACCGGAACCGTAATTGTCGTATACTCTCCATGGGCGCAGGAATTAGGCAGAAAAAAGGCTGTCGAGCTTATGAACTCCAAAGACGGGGTGAGTTTCAGACTCGACAGCTTCAGGCTCCGCTTCCCCTTGCGGCTGGATGTAGGCGGACTGTGTTATATCGCCGACGGTGACACTCTGATGGCCGCCGACAGGCTTGAGACTGAAGTCAGGCTGCTCCCGCTCCTGCATCTGCAAGCCGACATAAACGGCATCATCGCCGAAGGCGCACGCTATACCATGGGCAATGCCGACTCCGCAATGTATATGCGAATAAAAGCCGACCGCATCTGTCTTAATCCGGCATCGGTCGGTCTCAGCGACATGCACATCGCCCTGAGCGACGGCACACTGACCGGTGGCTGCCTCGATCTGCAAATCAAGCCCGACACTATCCCTGCGGCAAACACCCAGTCCGAGCCGTCGTCCATGGCCATCACCGCCTCCGCCCTGCGGCTCAATGACTTCAGCTTCCGCATGCGCATGCTCCCTACCATCGACTCTCTCGGCGCACACATAGCCGCAGCCGACATCAGCAACGCTGTCATAGACCTCGGCAAACAAGCCATAAACATAGACTCTTTCAAAGGAAAACGTCTCGCCGCCGCTTATATAGCTCCCGATTCAGCCACAGTCGCAAACACTCCTGTAGCGCCGGAAAGCAGCGACAGCACATCATCGGCTCCATGGACTATTAAAATAGGAGAAATCGACTTCACCGAGTCTTCAGGACTATACACTACACGGGGAGTCAGCCCACAGCCGGGCCTTGACTTCGCCTATATCATGGCAGATTCAATGCACCTGACTGTAAACGACTTCTACAACTGCGGCCCAGCAATCACCCTGCCGGTGACTCTCAGCGCACGCGAACGATGCGGAATCGACCTCCGGGCAAAAGGCACCTTCGAAATTGCCGATTCAATGATGGCGTTCAAGAATTTCGACATCCGCACCCCTCTTACCAGACTCACAGCCGACGGCTTCCTCGGCATGGGCGACATGACAAGCGACCCGCGTCTGCCTATGGGAGTGATGGCTGAAGGAGAAATTGCCAATTCCGACCTGCGCAAGATGTTCCCGTTTCTGAACGCCTACCTTGACGGACTGCCACGCAACGGGCTGCTCGGTCTTGACGTCGAAGTCGACGGCACTCCTTCCCTGCTGAACATCAAGCGATTCTACCTGCGCTCAAACGGCGTAATCCAGATTACCGCCGATGGTACTCTAAGCAATATTTTCCAGCCTGCGTCTTTCGGTCTGAACTTAGACCTTGACGGCCGCATACAGCAATGCCGCGGACTGATGAACGTACTTCTGCCACCCGACATTGTGAAGCAATACAACATTCCGCCTATGACACTCGGAGGCCATGTGCGCATGTCGGCCGACAACTACGACGCCCGACTCTATGCAGCCACTACCGGCGGTTCGCTTGCCATGGACGGCTATCTGCGCGGTAAAGCCGAGGCATACAATTTAGACCTGACGCTCCGAAAAATGCCTGTCAATGCCTTCGCTCCGGCTTTCGGCATAGGGCGGGTTAGCGGCCACCTTGCTGCCAAAGGCCACGGTTTCGACTTCTTCAGCCCTGCGACCGCAGCCGATGTCAAGCTCAGCATCGACTCTGCCGCTTATCTGAAAACTGTGTACCACGACATCAACGCCACTGCCAGCCTTGCAGAAGGCAACGCCTCACTCCGGCTCGACAGCGGATCACCCGGGCTGAAACTGAACCTCGCTGCCGACGGCAACCTCAGCGGCGACACATATGCCTGGACCGCAAGACTCAACGGAGAGAATATCGACCTGCATGCGCTTGAACTCAGCGATACAGAAAGCAAAATCAGCGTGAACCTCAACGCCGACGCCAGCTATACGCCTGCCTCCGCCACGACAGGCGTAGACCTGACACTCAACAGTCTGGAATATACTTCTCCCGACGGAGGTATGAAAATCAACAATGTCACCGCGCATCTGAACAGCACCGACTCCGTCACCAACGCATCGGTGCAGAACCGCGATTTCTATGCCTTCTTCTCGTCGGAAAGCAGTCTGGACTCTCTCATTAGCCGCTTCGGCGCCGTTTCCAGTGAACTCGCGCTTCAGACCGCCGAACGCAAAATCAACGTAGCCGGCCTGCAGAAAGCTCTCCCGCCGTTTGTACTCGACATCAACGCCGGACGCGACAATCTCCTCACCGACATACTGCACGAATCCGACATGGACTTCCGTCGTCTGACTCTCGAAGCGGCCAACGACAGTCTGCTCACCATAGATTCACGCGTACTCGATTTCAGAACGGGCAGCACCCGTCTTGACACCTTGAAATTCCGGGCCGACCAGCAGGCCGATTCACTTCTGTTCGGTGCACATATCGGAAACCGTCCGGGTACTCTCGATGCGTGGAAACAGGTACAAGTCAACGGCAGTGTGGCGGAAAACCGCATGAGACTGTTGCTTGACCAGCACAACGCACAAGGGAAACAAGGATTCCACATCGGTCTGGGAGCCGAACTGCAGCCCGACTCCACTCTTGTGGCCAGACTGACGCCGCTCGACCCCATGATCGGATACCAGCAATGGAATGTCAACGACGACAATTTCATAAGCTACAACCTGCCGACCGGCCATATCGACGCCAATCTCCGGATGAAAGGCGGCAACTCATCCCTGGACATATACACCAAACACAGCGCCGCGATGCACGACCACGACAGCGCCCAGGAAGACCTTATCGTAAAGGTAGGCGACATACATATACAGGACTGGATTGCCATCAACCCCTTCGCACCCCAGATGAGCGGCGACCTCAACGCCGACATGCGCCTCAGTCTGGTGAATGAGCAGATCAACGCCAAGGGTACTGTCGAACTCGCCGACTTCTACTACGACCGTCAGCGTGTCGGCTCAATCCTCGCCGATGTGGACGTAAGTAGCCGCGCAGGAGGTGTGCTATATGCCGATACCGACATCAGTATCGATGGCGTGAAGACCATGACCCTGTCGGGCAATCTCAACGACATGACTACAGGCTCGCCCTACAACCTCAACTTCTCGATGATACGCTTCCCGCTGAAAGCCGTCAATCCGTTCCTGCCGGCCGATGTGGCAAGTCTGAGCGGCGTGCTGAACGGCAACATGGACATAAAAGGCGATGCCGACAATCCTATAATCAACGGTACCCTCGACTTCGACTCCACAGCAGTGAAACTGGCCATGACCGGAGTGGAATACAAATTCAGCGACACCAAGATTCCGATGGTCGACAATGTGGTGCACTTCGATGACTTCGCCATATCCGGAGTGAACGAGAATCCGCTGCGCATCAACGGCACCGTCGACCTCAAACAGCTTGCATCGCCGCGTATAGACCTCGGACTCAAGGCCTCCGACATGATGCTTGTCAACAACTCAAAAGCGGCAAAAGGCGCCGATATTTACGGCAAAGCCCTGATAAACCTCGATGCCACAGTCAAAGGCAGCATGCAGTGGCTTAACGTCAACGCACGCCTGAACATACGGCCCGGCACTAACGTCACATATGTGATGACCGACGCCGAAAGCGCCATACAGTCGCAATCCACTGGCGACATGGTCACATTCGTGAATTTCACCGACTCCGCCGCCATGGCCATGGCCGACAGCATCCAGGAATCTTCCATGAACATGGCTCTCAGAGCCAATCTGATCATAAGCAGTGGTTCCACCATCAATGTAGACCTCTCGGCCAACGGCTCCAACAAGGTGTCCGTTCAGCCTCAGGCCGACCTCGATTTCACCATGTCGCCCCTTACAGCACCGCGAATCACAGGCCGTCTCAACATCGACCAGGGCTTCGTGAGATACACCCCACCGCTGATGTCGGAAAAACTTTTCAATTTCGATGACGGCTCATATATCGCGTTCAACGGCGACATGATGAACCCGACTCTCAACATACACGCCACGGATGTCCTCAAGGCCAATGTCACCCAGGAAGGCCAGAACTCCAGACTCGTGAACTTCGATGTGATACTCAATGTGACCGGCACATTCAACAACATGAATGTAGGGTTCGACCTTACCACCCGCGACGACATCACAGTTGCAAACGAACTGGAATCAATGTCTGCCGAGCAACGCGCCAACCAGGCCATGAACCTCCTGCTGTACAACGTTTACACCGGTCCCGGCACGAAAGGCAACGCGTCGCTGTCAGGCAATCCGCTGTTCAGCTTCCTTGAATCGCAGCTTAACTCATGGGCGGCCAATACAATCAAGGGAGTAGACATAAGCTTCGGCATCGACCAGTACGACCGCACTGTCGACGGAGCATCGTCGCAGACCACAAGCTACAGTTACCAGGTATCGAAATCGCTGTTCAACGACCGCTTCAAGATTGTTGTCGGAGGCAACTATTCCACCGATGCGAACGCTGATGAAAACTTCTCACAGAACCTCATCAACGACATCTCGTTTCTTTATTATCTCAACAACAGGCGCTCGATGTATGTGCGTATTTTCCGCCATACAGGCTATGAAAGCATTATCGAAGGCGAAGTCACCGAGACCGGTGTCGGCTTCGTATACCGCCGGAAACTCGACCGTGTCGGAGACATGTTCAAATTCCTCCGCCGCAAGAAACGGCGTCAGCAGACTCCAGCCGGCTCTTCGATGCCTGCAAATGCCGAAGCCACCGAGAACAAAGATGTAAAACCAGAAGCAGACTCCACTGAAAAATGAAAGCCAGACACTTCATATCATACCTCAGCGCCATAATACTCACCGCCGGTCTCGCCGCTTGCTCCACTACAAGCAAAATCCCGGCCGACGAACTCCTGTACACCGGTCTGAAAGGTATCAGCTATCAGAATGCAGATTCAATCAGTCTGCCGGACGAACTGAAGTCCGACATGCGCGATGCTGTCAATGTGGCTCCAAACAACTATTGGAAACTCATCGGATGGCGCTACCCCTTCCCACTCGGACTATGGGTGTACAACAACTGGCCCAACCCGCCCAAAGGCTTCAAGCACTGGATTTACGAAAAACTCGTCGAGGAGCCGGTGCTTGTATCGGACGTACGCCCCGAGCTCCGCACAAAGATGCTCGACCAGATGCTCGACAACAACGGTTATTTCCGGGGCGTGACCACATACACCCTCAACAAAGGCAAAAACCCTAAAAAAGCATCCGTATCATACACCGTATATCCGGGTGAGCCATATCCGATTGAAAGCATGGAACTGCTGCCGGACACCACCCATCTGTACCATCTGATCGACTCCTTTGCCCGCAGCGACAGCTATCTTATGAGCGGCATGCGCTACAGCACCGACTCTCTGAGCGATGCAAGAATCCGCATCACCAACAAAGTCCGCAACCTCGGCTACTACTACTTCCAGCCAACATATATCGAGTATCTCGCCGATACCGTGCAGAATCCCGGCAAGGTGGCCATGAGAATGACCCTGAATTCCAAAATTCCGGACTTCTGCCTCCGGCAATACACCACCGGACACATCACAGTGTGCATAAACCGGGCCAACGGCGGAGGCACACCCGACACTCTGAAATTTCCTGACGTGACCATCGTACAGATGATGCCGTCGCGTCTGCGTCGGAAGATTCTGCCTGAATGCATACGTTTCCGCCCGGGACGTATATTCGCGGTCCGAAACATGGACCGCACCCAGACCAACCTGTCGAGGCTTGGAATCTTCAGCGGCATAAACATTGAAGCGACGCCCGACACGACAGCGCCGGCTGACTCTCCACGGCTCGACGTGCTTATAAACTGCACCTTCGACAAGCCTCTCGAAGTCACTCTCGAAGCGAATGCCACTTCCAAATCAAACTCCTACATCGGTCCGGGTCTGATTTTCGGCATAACCAACAAAAACATCTTCGGCGGCGGCGAACAATTTTCCGTCAAACTCAACGGAAGCTACGAATGGCAGACCGGCGGCGGCAACAAAGGCGGCATATTCAATTCATATGAAGCCGGCATAACCACCTCTCTTGCTATTCCACGCC
>CAMWUD010000046.1 GCA_947177365.1 uncultured Porphyromonadaceae bacterium
ATGCTGACCGACAAAAAGCTCTCACAGTGCGAAAGACTCCGATATACATAATATCCTCCATGCTGCTTGGCGCTCTTGCCCCGGCTCTCGCGTCGGGGCAAGAGCCGACGGACTATGCCGAAGCGCCGGACTCGGCCTATGTCGACACGCTCCTGCATGCCGATTCCGCACTTGTGTCGCCATTGCGGACTGCCGACAGCATCCTCCCCGATTCAACCGTGGCAAAAGGTGCCGTCGCACGCAGCCGCATAGTCAGCACACGTGTCGACCTCGACAATGCGGTGGACTTCTCTTCCGCCGACTCCATGCTGATAATCAGGCGCGACTCCGCATTCATGTACGGCAACGGCTCGGTGTCTTACGGCGACATAAAGCTCGATGCCGCAAAGATAGAGATGAGTCTCGGCGACAATACGGTCTACGCCACAGGTGTGGCCGACTCCTTAGGCGACCTGAGCGGCAAGCCCGTATTCACCGAAGGAGGCACCGACTATGAGGCCTCCGCCATGACCTATAATTTCAAGACCGAGAAAGGCTATATCCGGAATGTGGTCACACAGCAGGGCGAGGGCTATCTCACCGGCGGCACCACCAAGAAAGACACCGCCAACGTATTCTATATCAAGGATGGCCGCTATACCACCTGCGAAGACCACGACTGTCCGCACTTCTATTTCAACCTCACCAAGGCAAAGGTGACACCGGGCAGCAACGTTGTCACCGGTCCGGTCTACCTCGTGCTCGCCGGTCTGCCTCTGCCGCTGGCGGCGCCCTTCGGCTACTTCCCCTTCAGCGAGAAATACTCTTCCGGCGTGATAGTGCCCTCGTTCGGCGACGATTACAACCGGGGTTTCTACCTGCGCGACGGCGGATACTACTTCGCCATATCCGACAATATCGACATGTCTCTTACCGGAGAGATATACACAAAGGGCTCATGGGGGCTCGCCGCCCGCTCCAACTATGTGAAGCGCTATAAATACTCCGGCTCATTCAATCTGTCATACCTCAAGACAATATACGGAGAAAAAGGCGACCCCGACTACTCCGCACAGACCAACTTCCAGATTCTCTGGAGCCACACCCAGGACGCCAAGGCCAACCCCAACCTCAATCTCTCGGCATCGGTCAACTTCACCACTTCGGGCTATTCGCGAAACGACCTCAACTCATACTATTCGCCCTCATTTACCGAGAACACAAAGAGCAGTACGGTGAACCTCACTTACCGTATACCAAACTCGAAATGGTCGTTCTCCGCCAATATGAACGTCAGCCAGCGCACACAGGACTCCACCCTCGCGGTGAGTTTCCCGAACCTGACCGTGACCATGAGCCAGGTCTACCCGTTCAAACGCAAGAGAGCCGTAGGCGGAGAACGCTGGTATGAGAAAATACGTCTCAGCTACAGCGGTCAGTTCCAGAACTCACTCACCGCCAAGCAGAACGTCTTCTTCAAGAAGAGTCTTGTGAAAGACTGGCGAAACGGATTCAAACACTCTGTGCCCATTTCGGCCACGTTCAATCTGTTCAACTACATTAATATCACTCCGTCGATACAGCTCAACGATCGCATGTACACCTCCAAAGTGCGGCGTCAGTGGGACCCGAACGCATCGGTCGAAGTCTGCGACACAAGCTACAGCTTCTATAACGTCTGGGACTTCAACGCGTCGGTGTCGCTCGATACAAAGCTCTACGGCTTCTATCAGCCGCTTCCATTTCTGGCTAAGAAAGTGAAGATGATACGCCATGTCATGACCCCGTCGCTGAGCTTCAACGGCGCGCCCGACTTCGGCAGCCCCTTCTTCGGCTATTACGGCAGCTATGAATACACCGACCAGCAGGGACGGCTCCAGACTCGCCGTTACAACTACTTCCCCAACTCGCTCTTCGGTGTTCCCGGCGAGGGCAAGACCGGTTCGGTGACTTTCTCGCTCGCCAACAACCTTGAGATGAAGGTGAAATCCGATGCCGACTCCACCGGAGAGAAAAAGATATCGCTTATCGAGAACCTCAGCATAAGCGAGAGCTACAACTTTGCAGCCGACTCCCTCAACTGGTCGAATCTCAACACCTCGATTTTGCTCCGTATCACCAAGGGGTTCAATCTCAACCTCTCTGCCACCTGGGACGTCTACACCTACCAGCTCAACGAGGCCGGAAACCCCGTCAGGGTAAACATCCCGCGCTGGAAGGCAGGCAAAGGTATCGGCCGCCTGTCGAGCACGGGCACATCCTTCAGCTACACATTCAATAACGATACGTTCAAGCGTAAGAACAAGAGCAAGGACGACAAGGCCGCCGACGCCACTGCCGCTGCTGATGAAAACAGGCCGCGTCAGCCCTCCGGCGTCGACCGCGACCGTCAGCAGGGCGACTCCGACATAGAGCTTACCGAAGAAGGCTATGCCAAGTGGTCTGTGCCGTGGAGTCTGACCTTCAACTACAGCATAGGCTATGGCTATGGCACATTCAACAAGCAGAAAATGGAATATGACGCGAGAATCACGCAGAATCTCAGCCTTTCGGGCAATATCCGCCCGACCAAAAACTGGAATTTCTCCTTCTCCGCCTCGTATAACTTCGATACGCACCGGCTGGCCTATATGAACTGCAATATATCGCGCGACCTGCACTGCTTCACCATGACGGCCAGTTTCGTGCCTGTCGGCCCGTACAAAAGTTATAACTTCCATATAGCAGTGAAGTCGAGCATGCTCTCCGACCTCAAATACGACAAACGTTCCAGCACATCGAACGGCATAAGCTGGTATTGATTAAGACATTTTCATCAAGACCTATATATATACCGAAGATATGAAAAATCATAAAGTTCCGGCACTGCTTGCCGCTTTGGCGGTGGCGGCCTCCGTTTCCGCATCGGATCCTGTGATTGTAGAGACAGACGCATACCGCTGGGCGGGCGACACTATTTTTCAGAATGAATTCAAGGCATGGGCTGTGAGCCCTTACGAACTGCGCTCCACTTATAAGGCGCGTCCGGGATATTATATGCCCGTCGACCAGGTGTGGAAACGCAAGAACGACCTTTCGGCGTATCCTAAGCTGACTTCCGACAACCTCCTGCACGAGGCCGTGTTCAATATGGCTCTCGACGAGATGGTGAATGCGGTCGAACCCGACACCACTCTCCGCACCGGCAAGGAATGGTCGGGAGTCTGGACCCGCGATGTCAGCTATTCGATAATCCTTTCCATGGCCTATATGCAGCCGGAGGCATCGATGATTTCGCTGATGAAGAAGGTGAATCCGAGCGGTCAGATTATCCAGGACACCGGCTCGGGCGGCGCATGGCCCATATCTACCGACCGTATGGTCTGGACTCTTGCCGCCTGGGAGATATATAAAGTCACCGGCGACCGCAAATGGCTTGAGACGGTTTATCCGATAGTGGCGCGTTCGCTGGAGAAGGATGAGAAGACGGTGATGAGCGGTCGCGGCCTTGTGAAGGGCGAGACCTCCTTTATCGACTGGCGCGAGCAGAGCTATCCGCGCTGGATGCAGACCGTCGACATTTCGCAGAGCGAGGCCATGGGCACCAACGTGATGTATGCCGCGGCTCTCCGGGCTGCCGGAGACATGGCGCAGCTGCTTGGCAAAAAGAAGGAGGCCGATAAGTATTTTGCAAAATCATCAGCCCTCGCAGCAAATATCGACAAGACTTTCTGGATGCCCGACAAAGGTTATTACGGAATGTATACCTACGGTCGCGACAACATGATTCTCAACCCCCGGGCCGAAACTCTCGGCGAGGCTCTTGCCATCCTCTACGACATTGCCCCCGCCGAGCATCAGAAGTCTATCTCCGAAAACAGTCCGCAGACGCCATTCGGCGCTCCGGTGTTCTATCCGCAGATTTCCGACATGCCCAACTACCACAACAACGCCCTCTGGCCCTGGGTGGCCTCCTACTGGACTCTCGCCCAGGCGAAGGCCGGCAATGAGCGTGGTGTGCTGGAGGGTATCGGTTCGGTGTATCGTCCGGCGGCTCTTTTCTGCACCAACAAGGAGAACCTCAATCTCGACAACGGCGACATATACACCGAGCTGAATTCCTCCAATATGCTCTGGTGTCTTGCCGGAAACATAGCGCTGACGACACGTGTGCTCTTCGGCATACATTTCGAGAAAGACGGTCTTGTGATAGAGCCCTTCGTGCCTGAGGCGCTTGCCGGAAAACGTACGCTCGAGGCTTTCCCCTACCGTGGCGCCCGGCTCAACATCACCGTCGAAGGTTATGGCAACCGTGTGGCCGAACTGATTGTGAACGGCAAGAGTCTATATCCCGAAAAGGGCAAAGTCATCCCGGCCAAGATGCTGGAGAAGGGCGGAGACATCATTGTGCGGCTCGACAATCAGCCGATTCCGGCGATGAAACTCAATACAGTTCCCAACGTCAAGGCTCCGCTGACGCCTGTCGTATGGCTCGCCAATAATTCCGCCCTCGACGGAGCCGGAGTTCCGGTGAACAATCAGCTCGAATGGAATCCCATCGAATATATCGCAAAATATATAGTGCTGAAAGACGGCCGTCCGGTGGCCGAGACCCGCGAGACAAGCTACGCGGCTGTCACCCCGGGCGAATGGCAGGTGATAGGCGTTTCGGACAGCGGCGTGCAGTCGTTCGCCTCCGAGCCGCGCAGCAACCGCCCTGCTATGGTTGTGGAATTTCCGGATGAGACCGCTGCGATGAAGTCCGCCGAGCTGAGCTATCAGCCCGATGCCGCCCTTTCCGGCTTCACGGGAGCCGGTTTTGTGGAACTCGACAGGTCTTCCGCACCTCTGGAAGTGAGCGTGGATATTCCTGAGGCGGGCGTATATTCGCTGAGTCTGCGTTATGCCAACGGCAACGGACCGGTGAACACCGAGAACAAGGCGGCCGTGCGCACCCTCACTCTTGACGGCAACAAGGCCGGCACGCTTGTGATGCCGCACCGCGGTCGTGGCAACTGGAACGACTGGGGCATGAGCAATCAGATTTCCTTGCCGCTGGAGAAGGGACGCCATACAATAGGCATACTTTACCTTCCCGAGGACGAAAACATGAATATCGATACCAACCACGCGCTCATCGACCATCTTCGCATTGAGCGCGCGGAATAAGAGTAACTATTCACTACCCTGATTTCAATAAGCTGTTCATTATCAATGTAGGGATGCACCCCGGTGCGTCCGCCGCAACAAGATTTGGGGCACCCCGGTGCGTCCGCCGCAACAAGATTTGGGGCAGCCGGCGGCCGGACGCACCGGGGTGCGTCCCTACAAGACGATGTTTGCCAGCGATTTAATATAGTTGAATAGTTACGAGAATAGAATCGCATGTGGGTGGATTTACTGTCATTATGAACGGCTTAGACGGAAATTCATAACTTTTATGTTAAAAGGCACATTTTATGTGTATTGCTATTGACTATTTCACAAATTTTAATTACCTTTGCAATTCAATAGCATCCTTCATTGGGCGCTGTCGTATCCAACTAAGAGTTCAAACTATTCAGACTCAATCAATTAATCATTTTATGTCTAATAAATTTTAGTATGAAAAAGCTGTTTCTATTACTTCTGGCAGTACTGTCAGTCAGCTTGTGTGTGTCGGCTCAGACACGTACGCTGCGCGGTACGGTCGTGGACGCTACCAATGACGATCCAATCATCGGTGCTTCCGTTCAGCCTGCCGGAGGCAATCAACATGGCGTCACTACCGACATCGACGGTAAATTCGTCCTGGTTTGCCCGGCATCAGTAAAAGAGATCACTGTGTCGTATGTCGGCATGCAGACCCAGACTGTCGCTGCCGAAGCGGGCGAGATGTTCATCGCCCTCAGTCCCGCGACCGAAGTGCTCGAGCAAATTGTCGTTACCGGTTACGGTACCGCTAAGAAAATCGGCTCGGTTGTAGGTTCTGTCGCTGTTGTCGGCGAGGCTACATTCGAGAACGTTCCCTCTCCGACATTTGTCGATGCCCTTCAGGGTCAGGTGGCCGGTCTGAATATCTACTCCAATTCAGGTGACCCCTCTTCTACCGACAATACTATTAAAATCCGTGGTACGAACTCGCTCAACGCCAGCAACACCCCGCTTTATATTCTTGACGGCGCTCCTGTTTCGGCGAGCATCTTCACCACTCTCAATCCCCAAGATATAGCAAGCGTGACCGTGCTCAAGGATGCCGCTTCAGTGGCCATCTACGGTTCGCGTGCAGCCAACGGTGTAATCGTCATCACCTCCAAGAAAGGCCGCTTCGGCGAACAGGCTCAGCTCTCTATCCGCGCCAACTACGGCTGGTCGCAGATGGCAAGCGACAACATCGACATGATGAACGCCGACGAATACATCAAGTTCAGCCAGATGATCGGCAACAAGGTGCCCGACAACGCTTACGAGCTCGTTTACCAGTACGGTGTGGACACCAACTGGCTCGGCGAATTCTTCTCTTCAGCCGCTCCTACCTACAGCGTTGAAGCCGCTCTTCAGGGCGGTGGCGAGAAGTCAAGCTACTATGTATCGCTCGGTCACCTCGACCAGGACGGTATCATCACCAAGTCCGGCATGCGCCGTACCACTCTCCGTGCTACCATCGACAGCAAGGTTACCAACTGGTTCCGCCTCGGTGCCCAGCTCAACCTCGGTTACACCAAATACGAGACCAATATCTATACCGACCTGAGCGGCGTATGGCTCAACAGCCCCGTCGTAATGGCTCGTATGGCCCGCCCTTACGACTCTGCCAAATACTGGACTCGTCAGCCCGACGGCTCAATCAAGTTCGGTGAAACCGCCGACCGTCTGCTCTATACCGGTCGCTGGCGTCCTGACTTTGCAGAAAAGAACCGCGACTCTTACCGCGACCGCGTCACTGCAAACCTTACCCTCAGCCAGGTAATCACCCCCCTCGAAGGTTTGACAATCCGCACCCAGCAGAACGTCGATGCTTACGAGACTGCTCTTCATAACCGCATCTATCCCTCTGACGCAAGTGTTGATACTCCCTTTGGCTCTTTCCCTGACGGAACTGACGAAGGCGATGGCCTTACTTCCGGCTTCAACCAGAAGGCAATGTCGCGCTACTATTCGTTTACTTACACAAACACCGCTGAGTACCGTAAGAATTTCAACAATCTTCACGATTTCACTTTCCTCGTAGGTGAAGAGTCTATCATCACCCGCTCGAACGGCTTCGGTCTGTCGACACAGGGTCAGTATAACAAAGGATTCATGCTTCTCAACCAGGGCCTGAGTGTAGCCATGAGCGATGTATCCAACTCTGTCAGCGACCAGGTGTTCAACTCCTACTTCTTCAACCTTGGCTACTCTTACAACGACCGCTACTTCTTCGATGCCAACCTCCGTCGCGACGGTTCGTCGAAGTTCGCTCCCGGTCACCGCTGGTCGACTTTCTGGTCGCTCGGTGCGATGTGGAACATGAAGAACGAAAAATTCCTTCAGGGTCTGACCTGGCTCGATCAGGCTCGTCTGCGTCTCAGCTACGGTACTACCGGTAACGCCGGTATCGGCAACTACGCATATATGGGTCTGGTTGGTGCTTATACCACTACCTATAACGGCACTCCCGGCTGGGGTATCACATCTGTTGATAATCCTGAGCTGAAGTGGGAAACCGTACGCGCATGGGATCTCGGTCTTAACTTCCGCGTGTTCGACCACCTCACCGCCGACATCGACTTCTACCGCAAGGAAACCTGCGACATGCTCGTGGCTGTGCCTGTTTCCTATACTACAGGCCACAGCGCGATTCTGCATAACATCGGCAACATGACCAATACCGGTGTTGACGTCGACCTTCAGGCCGACATCGTCAGAACCAAAGACTGGTACTTCGGTCTCCGCGCAAACTTCAACTACAATGCGAACCGTATTTCAAAACTCTTCGACGGCATGGATCAGCAGGCTTTCCCCAGCTCGCTGGTGGCTTATACCATCGGTCATGACTCGTCGGAATTCTATATGGTGAAATATGCAGGCGTCGACCCCGAAACCGGCGAACCCCAGTGGTACGACAAAGACGGCAACATCACCAAGGAATATAATGAGGAACGCGACTCGCAGCTGCTCGGCAAGAGCTATAACGCTCCCATCACCGGCGGTTTCGGCGCTGACCTCCGCTGGAAGGGCTTCGCTCTCCGCGCCGACTTCGCATGGGCTGCCAAGAAGTATATGGTAAACAACGACCGCTTCTTCCTTGAGAACCCCTCTAGCGACAATGCCGCAAGCTACAACCAGATGACCTCTATGTTCAACATCTGGACACATCCCGGTCAGATTACCGACATTCCCAAGTTCGGCTCGACTATCCAGTTCGATGACCATCTGCTTGAGGACGCTTCATTCCTTCGTCTGAAGAACCTCACGCTGATGTACACCTGTCCGAAGTCGTTCACCGACAAGCTCTCGCTCAAAGGACTCAACTTCCACTTCACCGGACGCAACCTTCTTACATTTACCGGCTTTACAGGCTTCGACCCCGAACCCGGCACAAACATCGTGACATTCTTCTATCCGAATACACGTCAGTATGAACTCGGTCTGGAAGTAACATTCTAATTTTCTTAATCATTAGGACATTCATTATGAAAAAGATATTTCTTTTCGCTGCGGTCGCTGTCTCGGCTCTCGTGAGTTCCTGCGATATGGAACTTGAGCCCGAAGGCGCCATCAAGCAGGAAGAGGCTATTGTGAACCCTGTCAACGCAAGATACTTCCGCAATGGCTTCTATCTCAATTTCCGCAGTCTTGCCCAGGGCCCGCTGAACAACTACACCGAAGTTCAGATGGACAACTTTCAGGCTCTGGCTCCGACTTACGGCAACCAGCTCGGCAATATGTTCAAGGGCGACTTCACCTCATCGACCTCTGACTTCGCAGGCGCTTTCTCGCTGTTCTATAGCAATATCGCTCCAGTCAACTTCTATCTGCCCCGTCTGCAGGAACTCATCGAGAGCGAGGACTGGACTTCTCAGGATCATCTGAAAATGATCCGTTACCGTGGCGAGGCTCACTTTATCCGTGCCTACAACTATTTCATGCTCGCGCAGTTCTTCTGCCAGGACTACAGCGAGGCCAACAAGGACGTGCCTGCCATGGGTGTGCCTCTGGTGACCGAGTACAACCCCACCACCGACCGTTCGGTTTATCCCGGTCGCAGTACGCTGGCCGAGACTTACAAACTGATTCTTGACGACCTTGAACAGGCCGAGAACGACCTCGACGAGTACGAGGCAAGCCTCAGAAGCGGCTCAGATGAGTTTGCTGAGCTTATCACTGCCGGTGCAAGCTATATCAACAGCTATGCTGTTCATGCTTTCCGCGCCCGTGTGGCACGCGCGATGGGTGACAATGAAAAGGCTGCCCAGTATGCTCAGGATATTATCGACTGCGGACTTTACAAGCTCGCAAACCAGACTGATTATCAGAATCTCTGGATTGGCAAACCTGAGGGTGGGCTCTCTGAAATCATCCTTCAGTGTGCAGTAACTGAGGCTGAAGCTCAGTCATTGGGCCAGACAAACACGCTGTATTTCTCCTATAATACCAGCACTGCGATGTATGTGCCTGCAAACAGCACCATCGCAATGTACTCCAATCAGGACGTACGTAAGAACAGCTGGTTCCTTTCCGATTATCTCGAACTCAACGGCACATATCTCACTGTGACTATGTTCTGGAAGCAGAGCGGCCTCTCGATGTTCGGTAGTCTTGCGGCAAGCCGCGGCTGCTATATCGCATATCCGCTGCGTCTCGCCGAGATGTATCTTATCGTGGCCGAGTGCGCTTCGGATATAAGCGCCCGCAACCAGGCGCTCCGTACTCTCCGTACGGCCCGCGGTGCCTCCAACCGAAACTATAATGAGGTTACAATCGTGCCGCAGGTACGTCTCGAACGTAACCGCGAGCTTATCGGTGAAGGTTTCCGTATGAACGACCTCCGTCGTTACGGCGAAGGATTCACCCGCGACGACTCGACTCCTCTGCCCAACTTCCCTGTGGAGAACTTCAATACCCTTTACTTCGTTCAGGGAGCCATGGATCTGCACTATGATGCCGACGACCACCGTTTCGTATGGCCTATCCCCTCTACTGAAATTCAGGTCAATCCCCAGATTGTCGGCCAGCAGAACCCCGGTTACTAATAGTCCAACCTAAAGTATTTTAAAGAAATGAAAATGTTTAAATATTTGTCTTTCGCGCTGCTCGCTGTAGCGGCGGTCGGCTGTAGCGAGGACACCCCCGATCCCAATGCTGTAGATCCGGGTTCTTTCTTCCCTTCTTATGCCGACAAGGCATACCAGAAGTGTGCGCCCAACCCCGATGAGGGCGTGTATGACAACACCTTTGAGGTGCAGATTTGCCGTACATCCAACACCGTTGGCGAAGCTGTGCGTCTGGAATACAGTGTGAAGGTATACGATGCAGTCACCGATTCGTATGTCGAAGGTTCGAAAGATCTCTTCACTGTGCCCGAAAAGTATGTATATGAAACAAACATGCCTATGGGCTTTATTCCTGTCGTGGCTCACAACGAGCTGATGGAAATCCACGAGACCGTGCTGCTCACCATCACTATCCTCGATGACACCACCTTCGGTGCCAACACTATCGAGGTGGAATACCAGCGTGTGTATCCCGAGGAAAGCTGGACTCAGCTCTCGACCTGTACTGTAGTCGATGGCTGGATCTTCTCTATATTCGGAATTGATCCGTTCGACTACTCTTTCGAGTGCTCGTACGAGATTAACGATGCCGACCATCATCTGTTCCGTCTCGTGAACCCCTATCAGTCGAACTCATATTTCGAAGGCATCCGTGCTATGAACATCGCTCCCGCAAACGAGCGCTACTACGTGGTCATCGACCTGAACAACTTCAAGGCTCCCGCCGTGATGCCCAGCGTTTCCGGCTACGAGTTCGGTCCCGACGTGATGACTATCGGCATGGTTACAATCATGAACGAGGAAGGCGCTCTTATGGCCGATGGTTACACGGCTGACGAGATTGCTGCTCCCGGCGCCCTTGAAGAAGAGTCCCGCTCGACTTTCGCCGACAATGTATTCAACATTAACACCTGTCTTTTTAAAGGCGGCCAAGGTCAGGGTCCGTATAACAACGGTGGCAAGGGTCAGGTTGTATTCCCGCCGCACATCCCCATTGTGGAAGATGTTACCCCAGCCGCAGCTGCAAAGATTACTCCCGATTCGCGCAGCAGCGTGATGAGAAAACTCTCTGAGCAGTACATGCAGCTTAAGCTTGACCGTAAAATTTAAGCAGCAGTAACTTAATTATTCATAATAAAAGGAGCATGTCGCAGCCGGCATGCTCCTTTTTTGCGTTTATCTATCCGCTAACTGACTTTTTTTTCGTAAATTTGCAGCCGGATTCCGACAGGTGAACTTTTCTATGACGCACACATTGGCGCCATGCGCCTGCGCGGAGTCATGTTCCAGACATAACTTTCATCTAACTTAAGTTGATAAAATATGAAAATCGAAAAAATTATCGGTCGTGAGGTGCTCGACTCCCGTGGCAACCCCACCGTTGAAGTTGACGTACTTCTCGAATCCGGCGCTTTCGGTCGCGCCAGTGTACCCTCCGGTGCATCTACCGGCGAAAACGAAGCTCTTGAACTCCGCGACGGCGACAAGAGCCGCTATATGGGCAAGGGTGTGCTCAAGGCTGTAGCTAATGTCAACGGCCCCATCGCCGAAGCTCTCAAGGGTATGAACGCCCTCGACCAGATTGCCATCGACGAGGCTATGCTCGCCCTCGACGGTACCGAAACCAAGTCGAACCTCGGCGCAAACGCCATCCTCGGTGTATCGCTCGCTGTTGCTAAGGCTGCTGCCGATTACCTCGACCTTCCCCTCTACAAGTATATCGGCGGCTGCAACACCTACGTGCTCCCCGTGCCCATGATGAACATCATCAACGGCGGTGCTCACTCCGACGCCCCCATCTGCTTCCAGGAATTCATGATCCGTCCCATCGGCGCCACTTCTTTCCACGAAGGCATCCGCATGGGTACTGAAGTATTCCACAACCTCAAGAAGGTGCTCCATGACCGCAACCTCAGCACTGCCGTAGGCGACGAAGGCGGTTTCGCTCCCGCTCTCGACGGTACTGAAGACGCTCTCAACGTTATCATCAAGGCTATCGAACTCGCCGGCTACGTTCCCGGCAAGGACGTTACCATCGGTCTCGACTGCGCTTCTTCGGAATTCTACAAGGACGGCGTTTACGACTACACCTGGAAACAGGGTGCCGACGCTCCCAAGCTCACTTCGCAGCAGCAGGCTGAATTCCTCAAGGAACTCGTTGAAAAATACCCCATCGACTCTATCGAGGACGGTATGGACCAGAACGACTGGGAAGGCTGGAAGATTCTCACCGACCTTATCGGCGACCGTTGCCAGCTCGTAGGCGACGACCTCTTCGTTACCAACGTGAAGTACCTCAAGAAAGGTATCGAACTCGGCTGCGCCAACTCTATCCTTGTGAAGGTTAACCAGATCGGTTCGCTCACCGAAACTCTCCGCGCCGTAGAACTCGCTCAGCGCAACGGCTATACCGCAGTGATCTCTCACCGTTCGGGTGAAACTGAAGACGCTACTATCGCCGACATCGCCGTAGCTACCAACGCCGGTCAGATCAAAACCGGTTCTGCAAGCCGCAGCGACCGTATGGCCAAGTACAACCAGCTCCTCCGCATCGAAGAGCAGCTCGGTGCCGCAGCCGCTTACGGCTATGGCAAGAAGACCAAGCGTCCCGAATAATCCGTACATACGAACCAATATTAGCGAAGTCTGCGACAGCGGACTTCGCTTTTTTTATGTAACTTTGCGGCATGAAACGCATAATATTCATTTTTGTCATCATTCTTGCCGCACTTGCCCCTCAGGGCTGGGCGGCACCGGTGCCGACGCGCTTCCACAATGAGGCTGCCGATACGGCACGTATCAACGATATACTCTCCGAAACAGTAGCACGGCATTATAATTCGTCCGGCGAACGTACGGCCGACATTGCAATGCGCTTTATCGGCACCCCCTATGTGGCGCATACTCTCGAAGGTGATGAAGAGCTGCTGACCGTGAATCTCGAAGAACTCGACTGCACCACCTTTGTGGAGACTGTCATGGCGCTGTCGCTCACAGCCGGCGAGCACCGTACCACATGGCACGACTATATATATAATCTCGGGCGGCTGCGCTATCGCGGAGGCGAAGTCAACGGCTACGCCTCGCGCCTGCATTATATCAGCGACTGGGCAATCGACAATATACACCGTGGCAACTTCCGTGATGTGACCTCGAATTTCCCCTCGGTGGCCTATCTGGTGCGTACTATCGATTTCATGACCGCGAACCGCGACAAATACCCGGCTCTGGCCGACGACAGTCAGTTCGAGCGCATGCGTTCGGTTGAAATCGGATACCGCAACCACCGTTTCCCCTATATAAAGACTTCCGACCTTGGGAAAAAGGCTACGATGGCAGCGCTGCGCGACGGCGATATTGTGGCATTGGTGACTAAGATGAAGAATCTCGATGTCACCCATATGGGCGTGATTATAAAAAAAGACGGGGTGCCTTATCTACTCCATGCATCATCCTTGCTCGGCAAAGTAGTGCTCACCACAGTGCCTCTGGCCGATTTCATGAAAAAGAATCCCTCCCTGGCCGGCATCCGCGTCTTCCGCCTGGAGTAGGGCGCTCACCGAGAACTCCGAGAACTCCGAGAACTCTGAGTGCTCCGAAAACTCCGAGCACTCGGAGAACTCTGAGAACTCCGAGAACTCCGAGAACTCTGAGAACTCCGATGCTCCCGCCCCCAAAAAACATGTTTTTCAGCATAAAATTGAACAATGCGTAACAAGCAGAAACACAAATTGATAACACTGTGTTAAACAGTATTTAACACAAAATTCTTTCCAAAATATTTGGTGGGTAAGAAAAAAGTGCCTAACTTTGCACTCGCTTTCGGGAACGACCG
>CAMWUD010000047.1 GCA_947177365.1 uncultured Porphyromonadaceae bacterium
CAGATATGATACATAGTAGGGGTCCTTGTACTCGAAGCCGGGATCGTGTTCGTATTCTATGTGCCAGTCGACATCGTTGCCGTTGCCCCGCAGACGCATCGTGAGCTTGATGTGGCGGTTACGCTCCACATCGAAGTTTTTCAACGCATCCTCGCCGAGCATGAAGCGGTAGCGGATAGGTCCCTGCGAGGTCTCGCCCGGCTGGATGCAGCTGTAATAGCCTTCGACCTCTATATAACTGGCGCCGCGCATGTTGTCTTCCACATCGGTGCTGCCCAGCACAAAACCGTCGCCATCGGGCTTCTGGAGCTTGTTATCCTTGTCGTTGTCGCTGTCGCCCTTCATGTTCTCGTAGAGGAACAGCGACTCTGCATCGGAGCCGTGCCAGTCGTACTCGGCGCCTCCGCGAAGCAGCTGCGGCGCACCGCGCGAGACACGCGGCCATGAATTGTGGTCGTCACCCTCGCCATATACTATGCAGTCGCCGCCCGACGGACGGTAGTCCCTGTCCTTGTAGCTGTATACTTCCGATTCGTCGCGGGCTGCGTTGGGCCGTCCGAGACGGCAGCTCACGGGCAGATTGTGTATGGTGGCCCGGCGTATATACACATATATATTCTCACGCAGTCCGGAACCGTCGAAATCCACCGTCACCTTCGAGCAGCTCCGGCGCAGCCAGCTGTGGAGCGACACCGTAGGTGAATTGACGTCTACCATCACATCGTTTGTAAGCTCACCTGTGGCAGGCGCCTTCTCGGCTTTTCCGTTGCTGAAGAATCCGAGCATCTGGAAGTTGTTCATCGGATTGGATTCGTCCCATGGCGTGGCATAGGCAAGAAGGTCATCGCGACGCTTCACGGCCTCGGAAAGCCCCGGGTCGGTGGC
Organism: uncultured Porphyromonadaceae bacterium; assembly: GCA_947177365.1. Lineage (GTDB taxonomy): Bacteria > Bacteroidota > Bacteroidia > Bacteroidales > Muribaculaceae > CAG-873. The sequence goes on from CAMWUD010000047.1 coordinate 886, forward strand.
AAGCGCTGTGCGTGTGTCGGTCTGCAGGCTGCCGTCGGAACGTCGCTTGCCGAGGTTCGCCAGTGCATACAGATAGTAGCGTCCGTAGGGAATCCTGACATCGAATTCGGCATGGCATGTCCTGTCTTCGGCCAGCTGGCCGTTTGCCGCATCGGAAGGCTTGCGATCTTCTTCGGTCACCTTCAGATTATGGTCGGCGGCACTGATCTGTATGGGGAAGCCGTCCATGAGGTCGCCGGAGGAGTCATAGGCTACCAGACAGAGGTCGTCGAGGCGGTCCATGGCATTGCCGTCGAGCGCGCGGCTCTGCGCCACGCCATTGGCTCCCACAGCATTGAAATCAAGCTGCAGTTTCAGCAGGGCCTCGCCCTCGGGATATGTGCCGGGGGTGAAACCTTCGAATGTATCGTCGGAACAGGCGGTGGCTACAGCCGCCAGGACGATAAGCATCAATCGGATATATCTTTTATATAACATGATTCTTATTAGTTCTTATAGCGGCCACGCATGGCATTGCGGTGACGTTTTTTCAATTCCGCCGAGATATAGGCGGGCGACTTCTGTGCGGACCTTGAGGCAATGCCTGCGGTACCGCTGTTCCAATCGAGCGTGCGCCCGTCTTTGTAATAGCGCAGTTCCTCGGTGACACCGTCGTTGAGCAGCACGATATATGTGCCGTAATACTTCGACATCTCGTCAGGTTTCTCGCGGAACTGGAATCCGTTGGCCTGTATAATGCTGTCGCCATGGATATCAGTATGACTGAGCTTACGGACTCCGGTGCTGTAGTCGGCCCGGACGAACACACCGTCTTTGTCCTGCATGAAAAGCGGACGGTCGTCTTTGCCATGCTCATGCGAGGCATCCACCGGAACATCCGGGTCGTGATGGTCGCCGCCGGTGCTGCGCTCACGTATTATCACCATCATACCTCCCGAGCGGTCTTTCTCATACTGATAGGTATAGTCGATTTCAGAATCGTCGTGTATATAATCGCGGCGCACCACTTCCTCCACGAGCATCGAACCGTCAGCGAACTTTTTCAGCACTCTGTCGCCGTCGGCATCGCGGTTGACTTTGGTGCCGTCGAGGATTATATCGTATGTGCCGTCGTCGTAACGCTCCACGATGATATTGCCGTCTTCATCGCGGTCGAGTCCGAACCACGGGTCGACCTTCACCTCGGCATAGGGCTGCACGTCGGCCACTATGTCAAGCTTGCTTTCCTCGGTGATTGTGATGTTCACCACCACATGGGTGTTGCGCGGCAGGTCGGCCATCGACCTCTCCACAGCCTCGCTATCTCCGGGCATACGCCATTTGAGGTTCTGCCACAGGCCGAGGTCGGTACCGTCCAGTGCGAGGCTTACGCGGCGCGGAAGCTCCGATATTATTCCCTCGGGAACATACACCGGCTCCATGGCTGTCACGGCCTGGGTCATGCCGGCGGGAAGCGACAGCGGGGCGGCAGGCTTTATCCGGAGCGTCTTTTCAGCAGCTCCGGCCGGCGTGGAGTAGCTGCGTGTATCGCCCTGGCCGGTCTCTGCGGGGAAGAGATATTCCCTGTCGGCCACCCGGTCGATGCGTATGGCATCGAGAGTCTGGGCGAACGCCGACTTGTTGATGATTCTGAAACTGTATTTTACAGCCGCACGCCTGAGTTCGTACTCGCGGGAGATGTCCTCTACGCCAGCGGCTATATATTCATTGTATATGGCGGTAATAGGCAATGGACGGCGGAGGCTTGTCCCCGCGCCGTCGACACTGTTCGGCTCAAAGTCCACGACCATGCGGCGCAGACCGGCTACATCGGCTGTGCCGCCCTCCGAAATGGAGCGCAGATAATCGGACAGAGACAGCGCACCGGATGCGGGACTGTCTTCGGGACGGACAGTGAGACCGTCCTCGTTGCATATGAATATTATGGTTTTTGTATCGTTGTCGCTTACACTGAAACGGTATTCGCCCGCCTCGCTGTCGTTGTCGAGTGTATACAGGCTGTTGTGCTCCACCACGTTCCGGCCATCGAGGATGATTATACGGAGCGACTCTATGTTCTCGCCCTGCACACCCCATTTGTCGGCTTCGTTGTCGAAGTTGTCGAAATCGCCGCGCGACATAGGATTCTCCGCCCCGAGGTTGAGACTGAGCACAATAGTCCGGTAGCCGGGGTCTGCCTCAGGGACAGGCTCCGCGCTTTCCTGCGAGCACGACCAGCACGACAGCGCGGCAGTCATAGCGACGGCATACAGTATGTCAGCGGTGCATCTTCGCATTGTCAGGCATTTATGTCGTTGATACGTACAATCCAGTCGTCGACACGGATGAATGTCTTGTTCCAGTGGCGGTCTTCGTCAAGAAAGAAGAAGAGATTCCAGTCGCTCTTGCGGTCGAGGAATTCCTGTTCGGTAGTCCAGTCGTAGTGCGAGCCTCTGAGCGCCAGCAGGTAATTGTTCAGCGGAATGCTGATTATCTGTTCGCCGCTGGGCAGATGTGTCACCACCAGTTTAGGTGAGCGCTTGGTCATCAGACGCGAGATGCTGAGGTCGGCATATGCCATCTGCACCTCCACCTGCGAGCCGGCGGCTCCGAACTCGGCGTTTCCGGTCTTGACGCTGCCGCGTTCCCAGGGTGTATATGTCACATCGCCGGCCTCAAGGAGGTCGTTGTCGCAGTCGAACAGAGTGTTGTCGTCGGTAATCTCGAACATATAGTCGGCTCCGTCCAGAGCCACATAGTCGAGATGCTGGAGCATGATGCGCAGATGGTTTGTGTTCTTCATCATCTTCACGGTCACACGGGTGAGTTCGGGCCGGATTTCGACATCGGCCATGACAGTGCCGTAGAAGTGGTCGTGAAGACGTCCCAGCGGATTGCCGGCTTCGAGACATTCCGGATTCAGCCTCATGCCGAGTTCCGACACATGGCTGCTGCCCGCAGGCTCTCCGGCGGTATAGCTGAATGATGCCGCCTGACAGAGTGCTCCGCCATAGGCCACCAGACGGTAACGGCCTTCGGGCAGGTTGTCGACGCGCATGCGGTAGTCTTCATCGGAGAGGGGTGCTCCGCTCTCGGTGAGTGTACGCACAAAGTTTCCATCGGCATCGTATATATGTAGAGTCAAGCAGTCGACCTGTGCAGGAAATGCATTGGCCCGCTCGAGGTTATAGTCATAGACAAAACGGATTTCGAGCCCCTGCGGACAAGGCCGGGGTTCGTCGTCCTTTATGGCGCTGCAGCCGCTGAAAAGTATCACAGCGGGAAGCAAGGCCAGTATGGTTCGGAGATATAGCTTCAGTTTCATCCTGTGTTGGATTGGATATGGAGGGGATAAAGGAGAGCGGTCGTTGATGAGGAAAAGAGAGGAATGCCGCAGCCGGCCACAGCCCGCTGCGGCATGAACAAAGTAGTTATAAAGGATTTTTAGAGGCGGTTATCAGAATTCGATATTGTTGATGCGTACCATCCAGGGCACAACCCGGCAGCTTACCTTCAGATAAGTCTTCGGGTCTTCATCGGGATCATCGGGGTCTTCGGGATCATCGTCATCATCGGGGTCGGCAGTGTGGCCGAAGTCGGTGATGCTGTTTACAGCCAGCTTGTAGATGTTGTTGCGTACTGTGCCGAATTCCATCGCGCCCATCACATTGTTGTTGCCGTTGTCGTTGTGGCGGTTGCGGTAGAGATAGTACACACAGTAGTGGCCGGCGCCGTCGGGACGGTAGATTTTGAATGTGCCGTTGTTGGCTGCGGCAGTGCAGTCGGTAAGGTCTGCATCGGCCACGACAAAGTCGGAGTTCTCGTCTTTCTTAAGCTGGTTTTCACCGAATACACGGGCATATGCCTTGTAGAGCGGGTTGGTTTCGCTCACGCTTGCGGCAACCTTGCGGAGTGCCACCACATCGCCGTAGATGGTTCCGTTATAGCTGTATACCGCTTTTCCGGCATTCATGGCAGCCGCGAGTGCGGGTTCGGAGGGATTGCAGATTTCAGCCTTGAACACCACACCGGTCGACACGCCCTTTTTCTGGCTTGCAATCTCGGGGAGAGTGTTCTCGGTGACATAGCGCCAGATTTTGTAGCCGGTCTTGTCGAAGCCTTCTCCGCCGTCCCAGTTCTGGTCGTCATCGTCCTCGCCGTTGAATGTGTCGAGCTGAGTGTAGTCATATGCCTCATAGCTGCCTGCGGGCGACTGACGGAAGTACTTGGCAAGTATGCCGGCGCCAAGCTGTTCGGCGCTCTTGTCGTCCCAGTTCGGGCTTACCACCCAGTTGTTGCGGTGCTCGGTGCCGCAGAGTTTCCAGCCGTTGTCGGTGCCGTCATTGCTCACACGGGGCAGATAGAAGAATTCCTTGGCGATATTCACCGGCGACATTGCCAGAAGTTTCACATCGGCGATATGTACCTGATTGCCGTCTTCGTCGGGATTTACGTCGTAAACCGGATAGACGTTGCCGTTGACCTGCTTGAAGTCGAAACGCGAGCATACGCGGGCCACATCCACAGTGCCCAGGTCAAGAGCCTTGGCCGGAGTATTGTAGGCTGTGGTCAGTTCGTCTTCCACGGGAAGTTTCTTCGACGGGATGGCGATGTTGGGTGCGTTGGCCATAAGGAAGTTGCCATGCTCCCAGATTCCCTGATTCACGGCGTCGGATGCAATGACAGCCACCTTGTCGACAAAGTCTGATGCGGTGAAGTCTGTGTCTATGTCAAAGAGTCCGTCGGCGTTGCAGTAGGCGAAAATGTACACGTCCTGACCGGCCGACTTACGGATGTCGTCCTGACGGAACATGATGTTGAACACGGGAGCCTTCTCGTCGAAACCGGCTGCGGGCACCGCACTGCTGGTGCTTACCGCCACGGGAGTGAAGACATCGGCTCCATCGGCTTTGGTGGCAAGGACCACAGTCACATTGTTGACGGTGTTCTCATAAGTCTTGCCGATTTCAAAGCCGGCGTCTGAGTTGGTATTGCCGTCGAAATCATCGGTAGCGCTACGCGATGCTCCGGGCAGATACAACTGAATCCGGGCGTAGAGATCGCCCTTGCTTTCCTCGCTGAGGTTCTTGCCGGCTCCGGGCTCGTCGCTGCTGCATGAGCCGAGGCCCAGTGCGGCAACGCCCATGGCGCAGACAAACATTTTTTTCAAATTCATCGTTGTGTGTAGTTTGATTATTATTGGATTGATTTACAATATTTTGCTTTTAGCTGAATTTTGTTTATGATGTGAGAGCGACCAGGACGCGGATTCCGCGTCCATCACAAGCCGTTCTTATAAGCGATATAGGATTTAGAGCCGGTTCAAAGTCCGGCGAGGCTTTCGAGATTCCGTCGTGCCTCGGGCAGGGAAGAGGCCGCGCTGAAATAACTGCGGGCCGCGTCGAAATCACCTTCACGTGCGGCCATCACGCCTCTGAGATTGTCGGCCTCCGGACTGTCGCCTGCATTTTCAAGCAATTGCCGCGCCAGCGTGAAGTCGCCGTCTTTCAGCGCCGCGACTGCGCCGTTGTAGTTCGCCACGGCATCGTCGGGATAGTATTTTATGGCCGTGGTGATGGCCTCTCTGAATTCCGGACTGCCTTCCTGATAAAGCCGCGCCACCCTCATCATCTGGTTGAGCGACATCAGTTCGGGCGTGGTCCGTATTACCCGGGCAAGCTCGCTGTCGGACATCGGTTTCAGCCTTGTGCTGATCTGGAACTCCGTGGCTCGCAGCAGCGGGAACCACTCCGGCAGTATCATCTTGCGATAAAGAGTGGCGAAGCGCGGCGAAGTCTTGAGCTCCCGCTCCTTGGCGTCGTAGTCCGACGGGCCGTAGGCGGGACGGTCGATGAGTTCGAGCAGGTCGCTGCGCTGGCTGTCGCTGAGCCGGTCGCTTTCCTCGACCATGGTGCGGAACTCGCCCCAGTTTTCCGGCACCGAACTATAACTGCTTCTTTCGGCGGGAATATTATGCTTGCGGGCTATATATTCGGCCAGTGCGCGGCTTCGCCCGGTAGACAATTCTTCGTTATGGAGATAGGGCGACTCGGGGGAGGCATAACCGCAGATGCTTATCTGGGCAATCTCGACATTGGGGTCCGACAGTGCGTAAGCTATTGAGTCTTCGATTACTTTCAGCTGGGCGCGGTTGTCGATACGCTGGCCGTTGCGACACACATACGGCTCATCGTGCAACTCCGTGCGGTCAACCTCGAACTGCACTCTCGCCCTGCCTTCATGGATGCTCACCGGCAGTTCGGTCACCTTCGGGGTGATGTACTGCACAGCCATCGAGCGCCAGGGATTGATATCCACAGGATAAGCTTCGCCGACGCGGCTGCCGAGTTCATGTCCGCATCCGCAGGTGTCGGTCTTCAGCACCACACGGACTCCGGAGCCGAACATCCACTTCTCACATGGAATCCCTGCGCTGTAGTCCACCGTCTGGCTTTGCCCGTTGCGCCGGCGCACTTCTTTATATATGGTATAGTTGTGCTGTCCGCCGCGCTCCACCGTACCCCGCTGCCATGCGTAGTGCATGTTGCGGCCCTGGGCAAGCACGGCCGGCAGAACCGAGCGGTTACCAATACCGTCTTCCACAAGCGGAATTATAAACAGCTGGCTGTTGGCGCCAAGCGATACAGAATCAAGCACAATCCGCATATCCACACGCAGTTCGCCACCGCTCTGTCTGATTTCCTGATTGCGGACTCCGACAGAGGCTGCGGCTGATATGGCCGTGCCTGCGGCAAGGGCATAAAGAGTAGTTGTCAGAAATCGGTTCATAGTAGTTTAGAAGATATACATTATGCTGATTCCCAGCTTGGTGAGGCCAATGTAGTTTGACTGGCCGTTGCGTTCTTTGACACCGCATTCGCCGCAGGTGTATCTGTCGTACCACACATGGCCGTAGCCTACGCCGGCCTCGGCCTCGATGTTCCAGCGACGCGACAGCATCCATTGGTATCCGTAAGTCACACCGGCTCCGGCAAAAGCGCCTTGATAGCGGTGGTTTTTGACTTCTTTCACTATATTGTCGCCGCCGAAGAAAGCCCCCGGCAGAACCAGACTCACGTTTCTGGCGTTCATCTCACCGCCGAAAGCGTGTACGCCGAAGAAGTGGCCGCTGAACGGCACACAAGGCCACCATCGGTATTCCGGCATCAGAACCCAATGCTTCACATATCGTTTGCCATGCGATTCGGAACTGAACGACCACGGGTTGAATCCATATACCAGATTCACAGTCGAACGCTCCGACACGCGCAGCTCGGCACCGATATTCGGTGTGGTTGTGGCATCATACAGCATGTTTGTCTTGATTGCAATCTGCGCATTAGATACAAGAACCGCTAATATTGCCATAGTGACAGTAATAATCGTCCTTCGATCCATAGAATAGATAATGATGCGTTTATTATTAAGCAAGCCGTTGACTGTCTGATCAACAAGCAGGATAGGATTTTGAAATCAGTGTGTAGTTTGATTGGAAATTCGATGCAAAATTACAAAGAAAAAATTATTCAAGAATCATACCCCCCCCCATTTTTAACTCTAAATTAACACAATTGTGAATTTATATTAATTTCAATGCCATTCGTTGCATTTTTCCAGCCCAGAGGCGCACGTATAAAAATGTCGTGTTTTTCAACATAAATATTTACAAAAAACCTGCTGAAAAACATACGCACGACATATTGTCAATTCAGGAAAAATATTAGCAAAACTCACATTTATATTTTTATGCAAATTTATTTGGTAAAAAGTTTGCAGTTTCAAATATTATATGTAAATTTGCATCGAAAAGAGTAGTTTGAAACGCTTTTAGCGAATCTATGTTTCATATGACAGGTTTCCCCAGCGTCATTCTGTCTTTGAAATGATGAATTATAGTTGGATCGGATCGCCTCGTCTCCGGACAGCGGTCTACACACGGGGGATACGCGAGAGCGTATCCCCCGTTGGTGTGTTTCAACCTCACTCTCCAACCTGTCAGCCGCTTAGGGATTTCACTAATTCCATATCCACAAAACACTAATTAACTTTTTAAAATACAACGAAACAATTCCTTTTGTCTACCTTTGCACCAAACCCACACAAGAAAGGTTTTTACCTGTCAAAACACATAACATCAACTTTAAAATCACCATTTATGCTAAAAAAAAGACTATTGCGCTTAATCGCAGTTGCCTTGATGTGCATGCCGTTCTGCCTGCATGCCGACGAGACCCGGACATCCGGCAACCTCTCCTCACCTGCCATCTTAAGAAATGCTGACACACAATCGGCTCCGGCATTCATCCCCGTAGCCGAAGTCAAGAATGCCAAATCCGAGGCCACTCCTGAGAATGCAAAGAAATCTGCCGCCGCACGCACCTTCTCCGAAGAAGACGGCATCCTGTTCCAGATAAAAGAAGACGCCTCCCTCATCGCACCCTGTATGCCGGGATACGCTGTCAACCTGTCGGCTTTTCTTGACCTCGACCCGCGTCTTGACCTCGAACAGATTTACTTAAGAGGAGACTTTGAAATCTACTGGGTTGTTCAGGACGGCAATATATATGCCTCCACGCCCTACGACCCCGGTGTATACACATATATAATAGGCTCCTACGAACTGGGCAAAGAGCTGTACATGGAATTCGAATGGCTACCTGAATATCCCGAATCGTTCTACATCTACACCTTGGATGAAAACGGATACTTCAATGAGAACACCGGCCTTGAACTGACGCATCTCAAGAACAATGTATACACTTCGCTGATAACCATACCTGAAGGCGAAGATGACTTCAACTTCTGTTTCAAAGGTCAGGAACCATATGCGGATTTATATATATTCTCCTCACAGGATGACAACGGAACCATGAATCTTGATGCCGAGATTGTATCCTGCTCATGCATTTCGATGCATAGAGGAGGCATATGGGGTTACGTGATACCGAAAGCATTCAGGGGCAATACATATCAGTTTCGCATTAGTGCGAAGCAAGGTGTTCTTGAAATCTGTCATGAAGACTATGAAAGGACAACGCTTTTTGAATGGGCCTATGAATTCGACTGCTTCGAGGCATACAAGAACAGTAAGTTCAGCATATACGACGTGGCCAACCGCTTGATTGCAGACGACACCATAACCATTGACGACCTTATTTTTACATTCGAGCCTCAGAATATAGAGGGTATCGAATACGGCGACCAGTATATAGGTATTTCCAAAGAATACAACGGACCGAATGTTCTTACTGTCAATGTCACGACAGCCGAACTTCAAGAAAAAGGCATCTCGCTGTCCAAGGAAATTCATATCTACCCGGATTTCCCCTCCAGATGGCTCTTTGTGTCTGACAACACGCCGGTCGATGACCTCGCCCTCCTGCCCACCGACAACTATGGAATATTCGCAAACACAATCACAATACCTGACGGCGAGGGCGATTTCAGCTTCCGCCTTATAGCTCCTGAACAAGAAGAGGTGGGCAGCGACAGAGCCAACCTCTCCTCCTATTCTACGGCCGACCTGTCTACGGGATATTTTATTTGCCCGGTCTATTACGGTAGTCTTGATGAAATCACCATTCCGGCTGAATATCGTGGTCATACTTTGGAGTTCTCCGTAAACCTCCTGAGCTACACCATGACCATCAACGAACCGGGAGTCGATCCCTATGAGCTGACCGTGATATTCCCCGACTCCGCTCCGGAATTTGCCTCAGCCGGCGCAACGACCACGTGGATGTTTACCGTCAAGGGCAAAGACCTGTTCGATTACAGTGTGGAGGCTCGCATCGACAACAATGACAATGCGGAAATCTGGGGCTTCTATGATATATGGAACGATAACCAAGAAGCCGAATACAGTCTCCATATCGGCGCCCCGGAATCTCGCTCCGGACATTTCACACTGCATATCGGCAGAATCATCAACGGCGAATTCCGCGAATATTATACCCGCGACTTCGAAGTGCGCTACATAAGCATCGAATCGATTACAAGCCCGGAAAGCATTGTCATCCGTCAAGGCGAATTCGCAATCCTGGACTTTGAGCAATTCCCCGCACAGAATTCACAGTCTGTAACAATCAGCTTCGAAAACCCTGAAATCGCGAAAGCATTCATTGATGATGAACCGAATATCTTAGCCCTGCAGCCGGGTAGCACCAAAATCAACCTTTATGCCGTAGACTGGCAAATCGGCTGCTATGAGCTGAAGGCGGTGACTTCGCTGACCGTCCTGCCGAAAGAGGCGTCTGTCGGCGAACATGTGTTCCACGCCAGCATTGAAGTCGGAGGCGAGATGAAGCTCAAGCTGTCGGGTCACGCAGGCAATTCGGCCTACGCCAATGATGTGAAATGGACAAGCTCCAATCCGGAAATTGTGGCCGTTGACAATGACGGCAACATAAGCGCACTCGAAGAAGGCGTGGTTCTCATCACGGCAGACTGCGGCGAACATCAGCAATACATCGGCATCATCTCCGGTTCCGGATTCAGCGACACCGAAAACGCTTCCGTCAGAATAGCAAAAGTCTACGGACAGGATGGCATCGTCTATGTCTGCGATGCCACCGAGGGCAGCAACATCCATGTGTTCGATGCCGCCGGCAATACCCTGATGTCGGCCAAGGCTTCGGGCAAGTCCGACAGCCTGAAGGTAGGAAAGGGTGTACGCATCGTCTCTGTAGACGGAAATGTCTATAAACTCGCAATGTAAAACCCAGATAAATCCCATAAAAAATCGGCAACACCAGTCTGCTACGGTGTTGCCGATTTTTTATCATGTACCTTATTACGACAGCTTGATTATGACAGCTTGCCGAGGGCTTCCGCTATCCTGCGCATGGCTTCTTCAAGCAGATTGTCAGCGGCCGCATAACTGAGGCGGATGTATCCGGGTGCGCCGAATGCACCTCCGTCGACTGTGGCCACATGACCTTCCTCAAGAAGATACATGGCCAGATCGGCACTGCTTTCTATCCGCCGTCCGTTGTAGCTCTTGCCTATATAGGCGCTTACCTCGGGGAAGAGATAGAAGGCTCCCATAGGCACGTTGACCTTCAGCCCCGGAATCTCACGCGCCATACGCACCACAAGGTCGCGGCGGCGCTCAAAGGCTTCCCTCATCTGAGCCACACAGTCCTGTGGACCAGTGTATGCGGCCTCTGCTGCCTTCTGGGCAATGGACGAAGCTCCGGAAGTGTACTGTCCCTGCAGCTTGCTCACCGCCTTGGCAATAACTGTGGGTGCGGCACAGTAGCCGATACGCCAGCCGGTCATGGCATAGGCTTTCGACACACCGTTGATCAGCACCACACGGTCGGCGATTTCGGGGAAGGAGGCCATGGATGTGAATCCGCCGGTGTAATTGATGTGTTCGTATATCTCGTCGGATATGACTGTGATGCGCGGATATCTGGCCAGAACATCCACCAGACCCTGAAGTTCCTCTCGGCTGTATACGCTGCCTGTGGGGTTGGAGGGGGAGCAGAACATCAGCAGTGTGGTACGCTCGGTAATGGCTTCCTCAAGCTGGGCGGGAGTGATTTTGAATTCATTGTCTATGCCGGCGGGCACTGCCACGCCTTTGCCTTCGGCGAGTTTCACCATCTCGAAATAGCTCACCCATGCCGGAGTGGGGATTATGACTTCATCGCCGGGATTCACAGTGGCGAGCACCACATTGCAAAGAGCCTGCTTGGCGCCGTTGCCTACCACAATCTGCTCGGGGGCGTAGTCCACGCCGTTCTCCTTGCGGAGTTTTTCGCTCACTGCCTTGCGGAGCGACATATAGCCGGGCACGGGCGAGTAGAACGAATAGTTGTCCTCAACTGCCTTTATCGCCGCCAGCTTGATATGGTCAGGGGTATGGAAGTCGGGTTCGCCAACCGAGAGATTGATTACATCCACACCCTCGCTGCGGAGCTGCGAGGAACGTTGCGACATAGCCAGCGTCTGCGACACTGCAAGCGCCTGTATTCTTTGACTGATTTCGGGTGTCATATAAGATTGATTGAAAGATTTTCTGCAAATATACGATTTATTTCAGACGTTAGCAAATCGTTGTTCCGCAGGATTGCTTCCGAGACGGCTCTTAATCCGGAAGCGTCCAGAGTTTGTTCACGGATTTCAATGTCCTTACACCATGTGGGACATGAATGAGAGCAAAATCACTGATTTTTATCAATTATCCAACATCTTTGATGTTAACAATTCTTGTCGCGGGCTGATTGTCATTCCTTTTTAGGCAGTAACCAATGCCCGGTTTTAGGATGCCCTTCCCACGAAATTTTAAGATTTCTCAAATGTCTTTCGATAGTTTTTTTAGTTACCGAAAGCCGTTGTGCCATCTCTTCACGCTTAATATTGGGAGTCTCTTGTATGAGTGCGGTTATGCAATCATCTAAATTTTGAGCGACATTATCTTCTCCTTTAGCGACATTTACATCCGTTTGAGCGACATTTCGAGCGACATTCCCTCCTTTTTGAGCGACATCTACATCCGTTTGAGCGACATTTTGAAGGGTATCACTCTTTTCACCCTTACTTTCTTGGGTACTTTCCACCTCAATAAGTTCGTCGGGATAGTCATAAAGAAGTTTCATCGCCTCGACATCGGGCTGGTGTCCTTCAAAGCCGAGGGTAAGCGTTGTTCGGTCAACACCGCCTAAGGTAGTCACCTCAAGTTTGGGCGCACAGTGGTACACGCTCTGCCACGTCTTGAAAATACCCTGAAGACCGCTACCGGCTCGCTCGCCATATTTTACCATTGCAAGCATCTTCATCATCACACCGTTGCGAGGGTCTGATGCGCTGTCATGTATGGCTTCGGTAAGCGACACACGCATACTTCCGGGATTGGCGAATCTGAAACCGTCGGCTCCTTTCTGCACAACCACGCCGCGACGTCCGTAGAAGTCGGCGTTTGCAAGCATGTTTACAGTTGCCTCGCGCACCGTCTTGTGCAATGGAGTGTCTTCATCAAGTTGATTGCCTTTGAACATGAAGGGCACTTTCAAATCGGCCTGCAACCTTGGAATCACCCTCAGAAGGAAGTCAAACACGTTTCCGCTCCAGTCGCCTGACTGTGATGTTATGCGGTCAGTCCAGCGGGCATAGATGCCGTTGGTGCGGTTTTCCTGATAGTCGAGGAAATAGT
>CAMWUD010000048.1 GCA_947177365.1 uncultured Porphyromonadaceae bacterium
CTGCGAAAAAATATGCAACCCTGACGTTAACATTTATTGTCGAACCGGCTCTAAACATCTGTCGAAGCGTTTAGTAAATGAAGTTCTGTTGAAAGAGCGTACGACCAACGAAATATATTCAGAAGATCTGCAGATAATATTTATTGCACTGCCTTTGGTGAAAAAACGTTGGAAGGACTGCCGCACAGAACTTGACAGAATACTTTACCTGATAAAAAATATTCATACTATGGACAAGCAATCAGAACCTTATCGCAGCGGAGACTATAGCGATTTCTTTGAAGCGTCGGAACGGAGAAATCTTGCCCGAGAGGAGCGTGTGGAGTATTCCAGGTCTTATTATAAGATGGTGGATGACCAGGCCGCGCTTGAATATATGCGTAAAGAAGGCTTTGAGACCGGACGTCAGGCAGGTCATGCAGTAGGCCGTGCGGAAGGCCGTGCGGAAGGTCGTGCGGAAGGTCGTGCGGAAGGTCGTGCGGAAGGCAGGGAGCAGGAACGCTTTGCGATGGCTCGAAAACTATTGGCTCTTGGCGTTGATGTGGATACAATAGCCAGAGCATCAGGGCTTGATTTGTCGGTGATAGAGGAAATATGTAAGGAGTCCAAATGATTAGGCTCCAAGAGCCGTGCAGGTGTTGAGGCCGCTCAGGGCTGAGTCTGTTCTTTCGGACGTATGACCTTGCGGGGCTTGGAGCGCAGAGGGTCGAAGCCATTGCCGTAGACGCTGCGGGCTTCGGACTGAATGATATAAGCTTCCTCGTCCACACTGCGGACAATCTCGTATATGCGGTCGGTGTCGTATTGACGGCACCATACGATCAACATCGTACGGTTTTCCCCGGTCCAGAAACCCCGGCCATCGAAAGTCGTCACACCACGACCGGATTCATGAGTCACGCGGTCGGCAATCTCTCTCCACTTGGGCGAGAGAATGAGGAACTGTATAGTCTGTTTGTCGGCATTGACAACATGGTTTGCCAGAAAAGAATAAATGGCGATAGAAGCCCAGCCATATATTATAGTCTGGACGCGAGCCTGTATGCGGGCATCGAGGTCGCCGTCGAAGGGGAGAAAGAACGAGCAGGTCACGATTGTCACATCGAGTATCATCATGGTTCGTCCGATGCTTATGTTCGATTTTTTTTCAAAAATTGCCGCAACAATATCTGTGCCGCCGGCCGAGCCTTTGTGCGCGTAATAGAGTCCGATTCCGAAGCCGCATATCACAGAACCCATAATGACGCTCATGGTGGTGTCAGCGACAATCGGCGGACGCGAAGTGAAATACCCCTCAATCATACCTATGATAGCCGACAATAATGTGGCTCCGAAAATGGTGCGGATTACGAATTTCTGACCAAGCAGTCTGAACCAGCAGACAAGCATAAGCACATTTACGACATACATTGTGGCCGCAACCGGAATCAGGCCTCCGCTGGCAAAAAACACCAAAGTACTGAAGCCGGCCATGCCACCTACCACAATTTCGTGGGGAAGAATGAATACAGTGAAGCCTATGGCATAAAGAGCCATTCCGGCTACGATTATGAGATAGTCGCGGAAATCTGTGCGGGAATATATCCGCAGGTTCTGCATTTGCATGGTATCGGTAGATTTTTGAGGTGTTAAGCGATGCAAATGTACGAATTTTTTTACAGATACAAGATATATTTCTCCGCAATATCGAACATTTTCCGCTCTGTATACCTTACATATAATATATCAATACTGAAATGACGGCAGATATGCCCATATCTGTTGCCGAAAAAAGCTAATTTTATGGAAAAACAGAATACGGAACCGCTCCGACGGTCGAATGCGCCGGTGATTATAATCCTGACTGTAATCATTGCGGCAGGACTTGTGTATAAGTTGCTGTCGCGCACCGATGTGCCGCCGGACATACGGCAGGACACCGAACAGGCAAAGCTGGCTGTCGGTCCTGAACTTGCCGATACAGTCGACATGCGAATGCCTGACGGCTCGGTATATGAAGGCTCTATTATAGCGCGCTCGCGAACTCCTCACGGCTATGGTGTTATGGTCAGCCCCGGCGGAGTCACTTATGAAGGCGACTGGCAATACGGCGCACTTCCGTATGGCAAGCGCACCAGCGACACAGCAGTATATACCGGAAAATTCGATGACCAGCTCCGCTATCATGGTTTCGGCATAATAGACTACTCGCGTCAGTTTGTTGAGTCGCAAGCAGGTGGGGGTGTTGCCGAAGCGGAGATAATACGCAGATATGCCGGGAACTGGAGTCATGACATCAAACAGGGCATAGGCCGTGCCTATATGGCTGACGGCAGTCAGCAGTTCGGTAAATTTCTCGAAGGGAAATTCCAGAAAGCGGAGGAAACTCAGTATGCGGTGTCCGACCGGGTCTATGGCATAGACCTGTCGCACCACAATCGCAAAATCGACTGGGACAATCTGGCGCTATATTGCGATGCCAAAGGCCGTGTGTTCCATCAGACTCCGGCAAAACGGAAATACATGCAGCCGGTTTCGTTTGTATATATGAAAGCCACGGAAGGCGGCAATCATGTCGACACCACTTATGCTGTAAGAGCCAGAGAAGCCGACATGCACGGTATTGCCAAGGGAGCATATCATTTTCTGCGGCTTGCGTCGCCGATAGAAGACCAGGTGCGGAATTTCATCGAGACAGTCAACTGGCAGCCCGGCGACATGCCGCCGGCTCTTGACGTCGAGATGCCGGGAGAACTGCGCCGTCATGGAGTTGACGGAGTATTCAAATGGCTTGAGGCTGTGGAAAAGGAACTCGGAGTGCGGCCGATAATATACACCGGCGACAACATACGCACAAAATATCTTTCAAAAGACCCTCGTTTTAAAAACTACGAGTGCTGGATTGCCAGATATAATCCTGCCGGACCGCAGTCCGGCGACTGGCAGATATGGCAGATGTCCGACAAGGGAAAGGGACTCGGCCACAGCGGTCAGATAGACCTGAATATATTCGGGGGCAATCACGAGGATTTCAACAATTATCGCCGTGATGTGGCTCTCCGCCAATAGCTGCGGCATGAGGAGGCACTGTGTCAGCTTTCGGCCGGAGGCACAAGCCTGCTGCTGAATTCCCACAGCCCATAAATCGGGAGGAAAACGGCCAGCAGAGAGAAGGGGTCGCCGGTAGGAGTCACGGCCGCTGCCACAATGAGCAGCACGACAATTGCATGCTTGCGGTAGCGCCGGAAAAAATCTCTGTTCAGAAAGCCCATTTTGCCCGATAGCCAGGCCACAAGCGGCAATTCGAATACGGCGCCCATCATCAGCAGAAGGGTGAAAAAGCTGTCCATATACGAGTCGAGTGATACCAACGTGTGGATTCTGTCGCTGAGCGAGTAGTCGGCAAGAAATCTTACAGCAATCGGAAAGACCAGAAAATATCCCGTTGCCACGCCAAGAAAAAACATAAGGTTGCCGGCTATGAATGCCTTGCGGATGCCGCGCTTTTCATTCTCGTAAAGACCCGGCGCGACAAAGCCCCAGAGCAGGTAGATGATGGCCGGGAAGCCTATGACGCAGGCAAGCCACAGCGAGGCACTCATGTGTATCATGAACTGCGATGTGAGTTCGATGCTTACAAGATCGACATGGAAACCCGGCTTCAGATCAAGAGCTCCCGGCCACATGCCGGCCAGCGAATCAAGCATCCGGTATAGAGGAAAAGTCGCATCACATGGGGCGAGAATCACATTCTCGAAAATCCTCGGCATGGCGATGAAAGCGCCTATGGCCAGAACCGCAAGCATGACGACAATCTTCACAAGTACCCCCCGCAGTTCGTCGAGGTGGTCCCAGAAGGTCATGTTGCCGTCGCTCATTCGCTGCGGTCTTTAGCTTTTGGCTCAGAATGTTCCGCTGGTTTGTCGACGGGTTTGTTCATCTCCGCCTTTGCCTCCTCGAGTCCCTGTTTGAACGAATGCACGCCTTTGCCAAGGCCTTTCATGAGTTCGGGAATCTTCTTGCCGCCGAAAAGCAGCAGAATCACGAGAACGATAATAAGCAGCTGAGTGCCCTTGATGTTGCCGAAAAACAGCGGCATGATATTGAGAATGGAGTATGTCATGACTGGCAGGATGTTGTTTTAGGCGTAAAGTTACGCATTATTTGGGGAAAATTCGTAACTTTGCGGTCTAAATTACCAACAATAAAGAAAAATTATGAAAGCTTACGTTTTTCCCGGACAGGGCGCTCAGTTTGTAGGCATGGGCAAGGATCTCTATGAAAACAATGCCGAAGCACGCGCTCTCTTTGAAAAAGCTAACGATATCCTCGGTTTCCGTATCACCGACCTGATGTTCGACGGCACGGAAGAAGACCTCAAAAAGACTTCAGTGACACAGCCTGCTGTGTTTCTTCACAGCGTGATTCTCGCAAAGGCTCTTGGCGATGAATTCCAGCCTGACATGGTTGCCGGTCACTCGCTCGGAGAATTTTCGGCGCTTGTGGCAAGCGGTGCTCTTAGCTTCGAGGACGGCCTCCGTCTGGTTGCTGCGCGTGCCAACGCCATGCAGAAAGCCTGTGAAATCAAGCCCTCGACAATGGCCGCCATTCTGGCGCTTTCCGACGAAAAGGTAGAGGAAATCTGTGAGTCGGTAGACGGTGTAGTGGTATGCGCCAACTACAACTGCCCGGGTCAGCTGGTGATTTCCGGCGAAGTAGAGGCTATCGACGAAGCCTGTGCCAAGGCTACCGAGGCCGGTGCCAAGCGAGCCATGAAGCTCAAAGTAGGCGGTGCTTTCCACTCGCCCTGCATGGAGCCGGCGCGTGCCGAACTCGCAGAGGCTATCGAGCACACCGAATTCCATACCCCGGTATGTCCGGTATACCAGAACGTAGACGCTCTGCCTCATACAGACCCGGCTGAAATCAAGGCCAATCTCGTGGCGCAGCTTACCGCTCCGGTGCGCTGGACCCAGACCGTGAAGAACATGGTTGCCGACGGTGCCACTGAATTTGTAGAACTCGGCCCGGGTAAAGTACTTCAGGGACTTGTAGCCAAAATCGAAAAAGGCATGACCGTAAGCGGTCGTCAATAACCAGTTCCAAGACTCGGTTCCAATACAAAAACAGCGGCGGCCAGCGAGGCTGCCGCTGTTTTTGCATATATCTACGGGCGGTTTGCTAAAAAATGCCTATATTTGCATTTTATTGTTGAACCGGCTCTTATTGGCTCAAATATGAAACTTGTAATACAAAGAGTGCGCCGCGCTTCGGTAAGCATAGGCGGGAGCATGCACAGTCAGATAGAATCCGGACTACTGGTGCTGGTAGGGGTAGCCGCCGACGACACAGAGGCGGATGCACGCTATCTCGCCGCCAAAACGGTGGCAATGCGTATATTCAACGACAGTCAGGGGGTGATGAACCTGTCGGTAGCGGATACCGGCGGAGATATTCTGGCGGTAAGCCAGTTTACTCTACTGGCCTCCACGCGCAAAGGCAATCGCCCGAGCTATATCCATGCTGCCGGACACGAGCTTGCGGTTCCGCTGTACGAGCTGTATTGCTCGGAGTGCGCGCGTCTGTCCGGACGTCCGGTACGGCAGGGCGTGTTTGGCGCCGATATGCAGGTTGAACTTATAAACGACGGTCCTGTGACCATTGTAATAGACTCCCGCGACAAATGATACGACTGCTTAAAATACTCGGCTGGACTATTCTGGCTCTCATACTGCTTGTAGCAGGTTCGCTGACTGTGGCCGTACGCCTGCTTCATCCGGCGCGTCTGACCCCGCTTGTCCAGGCTGCGGCCAACCGCTACCTCAACGCCGATGTAAGTCTCGGGCGCGCCGAGCTCAATCTCAGCCGCTCGTTTCCTTTTTTGGAAATACAGCTCGATGACCTCACGGTGACCTCCCGCGACATCAGTTCTATGCCCGATTCGGCAAGAGCGGTGCTTCCCGCCTATGCGGATACACTTCTTACACTCGGACAACTCAAGGGCAGCATCAATCTGAGCGCATTGCTGAAAAATGAAATACAGCTCGGCAATGTCACTTTCACATCGCCCGGAGTAAACATTGTCACCGTAAGCGAGAATCTCAACAACTTCAATATCGTGCCTCCGTCGGAGGACGATGACACACCGTCGCCGATACCCGCCATTTCGATACAGCGGTTTGCGATAGTCGATCCGCGTCCATTCAGATATTACAACCACGCCGACGGCAGCAGAATGGAGCTTGACATGACATCGGTGATAATAGACGGCGCGGATAATCCCAGATACACCTGCGACTTCAGAGGTGCACTGCCGCTGGAAGGATTCGACATAGCGGCACTCAGCGAGATTCCATTCAGTATCAGCGGTGATGTGGAGTGGAATCCGGAGACACCGCAGCGTATAGGTCTGGAGAATTTCGATTTCGACGTATCAATGTTGGGTGGCAGATTCGACACTCATATGGACTTCGGCGACAATCTCATAGTGCAGGATTTTCAGCTGAAACTGAAGCCGCTGCCTTTGGGCGATATTCTCGATATGCTGCCGCCGGACCTGGCCGCAAAGGCCGGACTTCCTGAAGGTCTGGCCACCACGGCTCGTCCGGAGATTGAAATCATACTTGACCGGCCATACGATACCGCCTCCGGCTCGATACCGCATGCGACGGTGAATATGGTCATACCGTCGTCGACAATCACATACGATGGTACAAAATTCCATAATTTTACGCTTGAAGTATCCGCACAAGCATTCGGCGACGATATAGATCGTGCTACTGTAAAGCTCAACTCGTTCACTCTCGCAGGAGACGCGACAGACATAAGACTCAGCGGCACAGTCACCAATATGATGACAGATCCGCTCTTCGACGGCAACTTCAGAGGCAATATGGATCTGAAACGACTGCCACGCAGTCTCACCCGGCTGATACCCGGATATGCAAGCGGAAAAATAGATGCGCGTCTGCGTATAGCCGGACGCCCTTCGATGTTCGCACCGGGCAACTACTACCGTCTGGCCGTAGCCGGAGAATTCAACGGCCGGGAGCTTTACTGGCTCTCGCCGGATACAGCCGACATGGCCTACATACACCATGCTAAGATACATTTCGGCAACGATGAGACATTCCGCAGCGACAGCCTCGGTCAAGTCAAGCTGTTGCATGCGGTAATAGATGTAGACTCAGTCAATGTGCTGCACACACAGTACTCATTCAAGGCTACCGGATTCCATCTCGGGGCAGCCACCAGGAATCAGCGCTATAATGCCGACACCACAGCCATAACCCCTATGGGCGGAGGACTTAAGATTGCATCGTTCGATTTCAGGCTTCTGAGCGACACTATCATGGTGCGGGCGCGGGAAATCGACGGCAATGTGGCAATGAGAGCCGCCGATGGCGATGTGCATCGCCCGAAGTTTGATTTCGACCTGACAATCAGACGTCTGTCGACAGGCGACCCGAGTACCAGATTCATGCTGTCGAAGGCCGATGTGAACTTCTCGGCGATGAAACTGCCGCGCCGTGAGCCGCCCCGCGAATTTGTACGTACGGCCGACTCCATACGGGATGCCCGTCCTGACCTGCCGATGGACTCCGTCTATGCGATAGCTATGGAAAAATATCGCCACAAACGCCGCGGCATGCCCCGTGTGCATGCGCAGATCACGGACACGGACGATGAGATAATAGACTGGGGAACATCAAAGCAACTCCGGCAACTCCTTCTCGGTTGGAAGCTCAACGGACATATACAGTCGAGGCGCGTCAGCCTGTTCACACCATATTTCCCGATGCGTAACCGTATCAGGAATTTCAATGTCACGTTCAACAACGACAGCATTAAACTCGACAATATCGAGTATAAGGTTGGCCATAGCGACTTCCTGCTCAGCGGACAGATAAGCAATCTGCGCCGGGGCCTCACATCCAAGACGCACCGTCAGTCGGTCAAGGCCAATTTCGATGTCCTGTCGGATACAATTGATGTCAACCAGCTTGCCGATCTTGCCTTCCGGGGAGCTGCATATTCGGAGAGCAGCAACAAGCATTCGCTGCATCTCGACGATATAGACAGCGATGACAAGCTTGAGAGCGAGATAGACCGTTATGTGGCCGGAGCCGGCGACTCGGTGGCGCCACTGCTCATACCCAAAAATGTTGAGGCTGTATTCAATATAAAGGCCAATAACATACTCTATTCCGATCTTACTATGCACAATCTCAGCGGCACAGCTCTGATGTACGGCGGTGCGCTTAACCTGCATAATCTCAGAGCTTCGAGCGATGTCGGCTCAGTAGCGCTTTCGGCGCTCTATCAGGCGCCCAACGTCAACGACCTGAGTTTCGGTTTCGGACTTGAAGTGAAGCGCTTCGACATACATGGCTTCTTGCGCATGGTGCCCGCCATTGACTCCATAATGCCTCTGATCAAGGATTTCGACGGAATCATCGATGCCGACATAGCCGCTACTGTAGGTCTATACCGCAATATGGACTTCGACATGCCTTCGCTGCATGCCGCCGTGAACATCACCGGCGACTCGTTGCAGCTCATTGATGCCGAGACATACCGTACAATAGGCAAATGGCTGATGTTTAAAGATAAACATGATAATATCATCAAGCATATGTCGGTTGAGATGGTGGTGGATTCATCAATGATGGAGATTTACCCCTTTGTGTTCGATATAGACCGCTACCGGCTCGGCGTGCAGGGTTATAACGACCTGGACATGAACTTCAACTACCATATAGCTGTACTCAAATCGCCGCTTCCATTCAAGTTCGGCATCAACATCAAGGGCAATCCTGATGACTATAAGATACGTCTGGGCGGTGCCAAGTTCAATGAAAAGCAGGCCATAGAACGTGTGGCCTTCACCGATACGACGCGTGTGAACCTTATACGTCAGATTGAGAACGTATTCCGGCGCGGTGTCGACAATTCCCGCTTCAGCCGCCTGAGAATCAACGCACGGCCTACCGCCGCCGAAATCGACCTCAACACCGACACCCTGACGCGTGCCGACTCGGTGCGTCTGATACAGGAAGGACTGATTCCGGCGCCTCCCGGCTTCCTGGAGCCACCGGCTGAAAAGAAAACAAAAAAACTCAGAATCAAGAAGGATAAACGCAAAGCATATATTCATGGACAAATTCAAGAAAGCATTGTGCGATTATATGCGGCGCTGCCAGAGCAGCGCCATGCCCCGGGCCGCCCTGTTCGATATGGACGGCACACTGTATGACTCCATGCCAAACCATGTGGCCGCCTGGCAGCAGATGCTCGCGGAGGCCGGCATAAAAGTGGAGGCAGAGGAAATTCTTCTGGCCGAAGGAAGGACTGGCACGGATACAGTGCGGATGATATTCCGCCGTCATCTCGGACAGGAGATTCCCGATGACGAATGCCGCAGGCTCTACCGTCGCAAGGCCGAATTGTTCACCGGCATGCCGGCCGTCTGTCTCATGCCCGGTGCGCAGGAGCTTGTAGGGGCTGTGCGGGAGGCCGGCATGATTACGGTACTCGTGACAGGCTCCGGTCAGAATTCGCTGCTGCACCGGCTCGAAGAAGATTTCCCCGGAGTCTTTCCGGAAAACCGACGTATCACAGCATACAACGTGACGCAGGGCAAGCCCCATCCGGAGCCGTATCTGCGCGGCATGGAAATGGCGGGTGTGAGTCCGTCAGAAGCGATGGCTTTCGACAACGCACCGCTGGGCGTGCAGTCGGCTTCAGCGGCCGGAGCGTTTACAGTAGGGGTGATTACCGGCGCTATCCCGCCGGAATCGCTTGTCAATGCAGGAGCCGATATCGTATTCACATCGATGCGGGAATGTGCCGCTGAGGTATCAGCCTCCCTCAGCGGGGGTATGTAGCCGAACCACTTGGCTTGGTGATTGTTATATTAACAAATTACCTTTGATAATATGGAACAGAAACTTATCTACACCAATCGCGTAGGCGAGGCTCTGGACAGCCTTGTCGACAGCTTCGGCACTCCTGAGGTTTATGTGCTTTGCGATGTCAATACCAAATCTTTTGTCCTGCCTGTTCTTACCGCGCAGTCGACGGCAGTTGCGGATGCAAAGGTCATCATCACCCGTTCCGGCGATGCCAACAAGAATATCGAGGCTCTTGCCAGTCTTTGGAAAAGTCTGTCCGACTTAGGAGCCACCCGGCAGTCGGTGCTTGTCAATGTCGGCGGGGGTGTGGTGACAGATCTCGGCGGTTTCGGCGCTGCCACGTTCAAGCGGGGCATGCATTTTATCAATGTGCCTACAACATTGCTTGGCGCTGTCGATGCCGCTGTAGGCGGAAAGACATCGGTTAATTTCAACGGACTAAAAAACGA
The DNA here is from genome assembly GCA_947177365.1 of uncultured Porphyromonadaceae bacterium. Classification (GTDB taxonomy): domain Bacteria; phylum Bacteroidota; class Bacteroidia; order Bacteroidales; family Muribaculaceae; genus CAG-873. The sequence continues at coordinate 10,343 of CAMWUD010000048.1, forward strand.
GATAGGAGCATTTGCCGATGCCGATGCCGTGATAATATCATCCTGCTTTTTCAATACGCTGCCGCAGCAGCAGCTCCTGTCGGGCTATGCCGAGATGATAAAGCACGCCTTGCTTCAGGACAAGGCCATGCTCGATCGTCTGCTGGGCTACTCAGTTGTGTACCCTCAGTTCGATTCAGAGGCATTGCTGCGATTGCTTGAAGAGTCTGTTGCTGTAAAGCAGAACATCGTGACCCAGGATCACGGAGAGCGAGGCATACGCCGGGCTCTGAATCTGGGTCATACGGCAGGGCATGCCATCGAATCGCTGGCAATGAAGTATCAGTCGCCGGTACCTCATGGCTATGCCGTCGCCTGGGGTATGGTTGTGAGCCTTGTGCTGTCGCATATGGAACTTGGCTTTCCTTCCGACATACTTCACCGCATAGCCGACTATGTGCTCAAAAACTACGGTCCCTATGACCTTACATGCAAGGAATATCCCGAGCTGATGGATTTCATGCGTCACGACAAGAAAAACGCGTCGCCGGACAGTATCGCCTTTACCTTGCTTGAGGATATTGGCAAGCCGATTTGCGGCTATGTTGTGGCTCCTGATAAAATTGAGGCAGCCCTCGACATCTACCGTGACCTGATGCATATCTGAGCGTATGACTCAGCAGTGAAAAATGCGAAGGCTCCGCATCTTTGCGGGGCCTTCGCCATTTCGCTATGAATAGCATGTGTATGAAAACCAAAAGTGGAGATGCCTCACGGTATCTCCACTTTTGATAATAAACCAATCATTATCACATTTCTTGCAATGGAAAAAGTAATTTTGCTATGTACTTATAAAACGCGCCGCGGTCCAAAAGGTTCGCGGCGCGTGAATTTTTTTTGATTTTTTTTTCAGCTCTGTGTACTGCTGGATGGTTTTGCTTTGGCTTTCATGTATTTACGGACAAGTTCCGTGAGGTATACAGTGAAAAGCGGAAACATAATCATACCCATGCCCGACAGAACGAAGGCCAGAATCTTGCCTGTGGGGGTGACAGGATTGATTGGTGCCCCGATGGTGGTGGTCTCCAGACAGCACCACCAGAGCGAAGTCCAGTATCCGGTGATGTCGGGATTTACCCCCTGTTCCCTCTGCAGGAAAATCAGCGATGCGAAATATACCACCAGCACCATGATACTGATGTAGGTGGCAAACATGCCCGTGATTTTGTTTTTGGAGACAAAGCTGATGACAATGGCCAGCGCGGCCGCCGCTCTGACAAGAGGAATGAAGCGTACGAGGTAAAGCTGCTGGTTGGTCAGCACCATGCCTGTATGAGTGATTATATTGAGGTATGGTATGGAAATCAGCAGAAACAGCAGGTAGCGTCTGAAAAATTTCCAGCGGTTCTCAGCTATATACAGCTGTATGAAAAAGTCGAGTATAAACACCACGCATACCCAGAACTGGAAGGTCATGTAGACATGATTGTTCAGAAACGGACGGTGCGTGAAGGTGTCGTAGCTGATAAATAAAATCAGAGCGAGCGACAGCACCAGCACCACCGCATGCAGCCATGAACGTATGCGCCGGCGGGATGTGTCGTCGAGTTTCATCGCAGGTGCTATTTTATATCGACATCATCGACAATAGTCACGACGGTATCACCGGTCACGGTTGTGCCTTGGGTTCCGGGTTCGGCTGCGGCGGCCGGACCGTCGTCGCCAAGTTCCTGAAGTACCTTTTCGTCTTGTTCGACAGCTTGCTGCTGGGGATTGCTGTTGTTGCCGCAGGCAAAAAATACCGGTGAGATAGCCGCTGCGGCGAGAATGAGGAGAGATTTCATAATATAAAAGGTTTGCGTTTGTATGTTTTTACCAAGAGAAAGAGGAGGTTGCAGGACTCCATATTGTATGGACGCACAGTCTGTGCGTCCATACTTTTGGTGTAATTTCCCGAGTTCTGCAAACTCTCCGGGCTGATGCCGACTCTTATTTGCAGTTGCCATCGCAGCCGCAGTCGCCGCTTTCGCAGTTGCCTTCGCAGCCACAGCCGCAGCCGTGTGCGGGCTGAAGTTCTTCGGCGGTAGCTTCGCGTACAGTGAGGACTTTGCCTTTGAAGCGAACGTCCAGCCCTGCGAGAGGATGGTTGAAGTCCATTTTCACGTGAGTGGGAGTGACATCGACCACTTTTCCGTTGATGCGGTATCCGTCGGCTGTCATCATAGGCACATATCCGCCCACTTTGATGGCTTCTTCATCGAATTTGCCGTCGATTTCAAATACTTCCTTCTCGAGTTCGACTACAGCTTCCGGGTCGAAGTCGCCGAAGGCCTTGGGTGCTACCACATCATATTCGTCGCCTGTGGTTTTGCCGGGGAGTTCTTTTTCAAGAGCAGGCACGAGTCCGGGAGTCACACCGAACACAAAGCGTTCGGGATCCTGTTCGTCGCTCTGATGAACGAGCTGTTCTTTTCCGTCGGTTATAGTGTAGAGGTCGTAGGTGAGTTCTACGTACTTTCCAGGTTCGATTTTTTCCATGTTTTCAGTCAGTTTATGTTCTGAGGCGTGAAATTGCCTCAATTATTATTATTATTTAGTATTTTTAATTACGAAATTTCGGGCCACGTCATCGCGCCGGTCTCCTTGGATAAGAATCTCGCCTCCTCGCGAACTGCCCCCGGTGGCGAGAGCGCGTTTGAGTTGAGAGGCGATTTCGGCGATTTCACTGTCGGAAAGTCCGTCGAATCCGCTGATGATAGTGGCGCATTTTCCGGCCCGCCCCTTCCGTTCGAAGCTGATGTGCAGTTTTCCGGGTTTGAATGCCGGCTTCGGTTCGGGTTCAGACGGATTCTGAGTCTGTTCGTCCGTCAGGTCCTGCGGCAGTGATGCGGCCAGCGCGCCGAGCGCTGCTTTCCAGTCATTCTCCATAAGCAGTCGAGTCGGATGATTCATCGGGAATCAGTTCGTACATAGTCACGTTGCCGAGTTTGCGGGGCATGTCGATGGCTGCGCGGTCGTTCACGTCAAGGTTCTGTATGAACAGCTCGACCGAATCGGCATTGAGTTCAGAGGCTCTGCGCATGCAAAGTGCGGCGGCTCCCATGTTGACGTCTTGTTCCCGCTGTTCGCTCAGACGTGCGAATACCAGTGCGGTGCGGCATAAGTCCGAGGTTCGCAGGGCATTGAAGTTCTTGCCGCCGATTATGGAGTCGGCGATACTCTGCGCCAGTTCGTAGTCTTTGTCGGAAATGGCGTTTTCCGCCCGTGTGATAGGGTCGGCGGCATTGTCGGAGCAAGCGGGAGCGAGCAGTGCGAGCAGCAGTATGGAGATGATAGTATAAAGTTTCATTAGCCTAAGAGCCGGTTCGACAATAAATGTTAACGTCAGGGTTGCATATTTTTTCGCAG
>CAMWUD010000049.1 GCA_947177365.1 uncultured Porphyromonadaceae bacterium
ACAGCGCCACTGCCGACCTGACGCTGGAACTCAGCGGCCCATTCGCCAAAACCGACTACCTGCTCAAAACCCGTGGCGCCGACAACGAGCTGCGGCTTATGGTCAATGACGCACGCAGCCGTCTGAAAGAAGTCTCGGCAAATAACGACGATGATATGCGGCGCTTCGTATTCGCCGACATAGAAGCCGTGTGCCGCTTTGTCGGTCTGCTCTTCGGCTGCGATGTGCCGCCCGAACTCCGCCGCTACTTTCCCGAGACACGTCCGCAACGCTCCCCCGGACGACTCACCCACGAATACCTCAGAATAATAGTCAGCGACTTCACCGGCGAACTCATCTACGGCTCATCGCCCGACAACCCGGGTCTGATGCTGGATATACGCTATCACGGAGGTACGGCGGACTTTGCCTATCTGCGCCCGTGGCTTGCCGAAGGCGTACAGCTCAACCTCATACGCCCCAGACGCGACCATCGCGGAACTCTCAACCCCGAACTCATAGTCTACGAACCCGACATGCTCACCGATGTATCGGCCGTGGCGGCATGTTTCGAGTCGTACACCACCTCGCCGCTGGTCAATGTCATCAGGCGCCTGCGTCCGCCAGCCTCCGGCGATGCCGTAAACCTCGGTAATCTGGCCGGACAGCTCCTCGATGAAGTCATTCATGGCGAAGACATCCCCTACTCCGAAAGCGCACGCCGCTTTTTTGAAAAAAACATACTCACCCTGTCGGCCGATGCCCCGGGAAAGGATTTCCACGACAAAGCCCGCACCCAGCTGGCCAACATACGTCGGGCTGTCAACGGTCAGATGCCCGACGAAGTGGCCGGATTCGACCGCGCCGCAGTGATGGTCGAACCGACATTCTTCTCGGAGATGCTTGGTCTGCAGGGACGTATGGACTTCCTGCAGCTCGACTTCAAGATGGTCACCGAACAGAAGTCGGGCAAAGGTGGCTGGCCGCCGAAGGCCGACCCCGCGGTGCCGCGCATGCGTGAGCCGCACTATGTGCAGCTGCTGCTCTATATGGCGCTGATACGCTATAATTTTGCAAAGCGCTACCACGACAACAACGAAGAACTGCACGCTTTTCTGATGTACTCCGGCTATGAACGCGGACTGATAAGCTTAGGCTTCGCACCCGAACTTCTGCGCCGCGCCATGGAAATCCGCAACGGCATCGTGGCCAACGACATACAGTTCAGCCACGAAGGCTTCGGCTTTCTTCAAAGCCTTACGCCTGACCAGCTGAACACAAACGGCGGCAACGGAAAACTCTGGCTCCAGTACACACGTCCGGCTCTGGCCGCGATACTCGACCCAATCCGTAACGCATCGGCACTGGAACGCGCCTATTTCCTGCGGCTTATGCGCTTCACCGCCCGCGAGCATCTGCTGTCGAAAATCGGCAACAAACAGAAAGAGGGCAGCGGTTTCGCCTCTACCTGGCACGACTCGCTCGATGAGAAACTTGACGCCGGTAACATTTATCTGGGGCTGAAGCTTCGCCACGACTTTCCCGAAGACGGGAAAATAGAAACTCTCGTGCTGGACTTCACCGATGACGATGCCTGCGACATGGCCAATTTCCGCCGTGGCGATATTGTAGTGCTCTACCCTTATGAGGCAGGCTCCGTTCCGGACATGCGCCGCAACATGGTGTTCCGAGGCACTGTGGCGGATATAGGCAGCGGCCATATCGAACTCCGGCTCCGCGCCCCTCAGACCGGTCCGGCACCATTCAAGGCCGTACAGGACTGTCTGTGGGCCATCGAACACGACTTCATGGAGGCATCCTACAGCTCGCAGTACCGGGGCATTCACTCCTTCCTCACCGCCACAAAGGAACGCCGCGACCTGCTGATGATGCAGCGACGCCCGGCCACCGACCCCGACATCGCTCTCAAAGGCGACTATGGAGCCTTCAACGACATGGCCGCCCGCGTGGCCGCCTCGCGCGACCTCTTCCTTATCATCGGACCGCCCGGCACCGGCAAGACTTCCTACGGCATGCTCACCACCGTGCAGGAAGAACTGCTCCGCCCCGGGGCGAACATCATCGTGATGGCGTATACCAACCGCGCAGTCGACGAGATATGCACACGCCTGCTCGACAGCGGCATAGACTTCATACGCCTGGGCAGCGAGACAGCCTGCGCGCCTGCCGCACGCCACTGTCTGCTTGAGCATAAAGCCGGAGCTTGCAGCCACCGGCGCGAAGTCGAGGCCATGGTCAGTGAATGCCGCGTATTCGTGGCCACCACTACGGCCCTGAGCGCCAACATGGCTTTGTTCAGGCTCAAGCAATTCTCGCTCGGTGTCATCGACGAGGCCTCTCAGATTCTTGAGCCTCAGCTCCTGGGCATTCTGTCGGCCAAGACGGAATGCGGCACCGATGCCATCGGACGTCTGGTGATGATCGGCGACCACAAGCAGCTTCCTGCCATCGTACAGCAGACTCAGGCCGAATCGGCTGTCGACGACGAATCCCTCCGGGAGATAGGTTTCCACGACTGCCGTCTGTCGCTGTTCGAACGAATGGCCGTACGCTATGCCTCCGACCCGTCGGTCTGCCACATGCTTACACGGCAGGGACGCATGCACCGCGAAATCGCCGAATTCGCCAGCCGCAGTTTCTACGGCGGCAGGCTATGCGAAGTGCCTCTGGCACATCAGACCGGTGACCTGCCGCCTTGTATCGGAAACGCTTCTCCCCTGCGCCGGCTTATCGACAGCAACCGCATGCTTTTCTTCGATGTCCGCGACAACGGCAACGACATGGCCGACAAGGTCAACCGGCCGGAGGCAGTACTGATAGCCAGAATTTTGCGCGAGATATACGACAAAGAAGGCCCGAATTTCAATCCTTGCGACACAGTGGGCGTCATAGTGCCCTACCGCAACCAGATTGCGGCCATTCAGGCGGAAATCGACAGTCTCGGGCTGCCCGGACTCGGCGACATCAGCATCGACACAGTCGAACGCTACCAGGGCAGTCAGCGCAAGTACATCATCTACGGATTCACCGTGAAGAAATACTATCAGCTTCAGTTCCTTACCGGCCATGTATTCACCGACACCGACGGAGCTGTGATAGACCGTAAACTGAACGTAGCGCTTACGCGTGCCCGCGAACATATGATTATGACCGGCGACTGCACGCTGCTGCGCCGCAACAGCACCTTCGCCCGGCTCATCGACCATGTGGCCGCACGCGGCGGCTTCATCCCTGAAGCACCTCTATAAGCGCCCCGGCATACTGGCGCCCGACCGGAAGAACAAGGCCGCCGGACAGCGTCACCTCCTGACGGTTATACGACTTGATTTTCGCCACCGGCACTATATACGAGCGGTGGATACGCACAAAGTCGCGCTCCGGCAGCAGAGCCTGCAGTTTCTTCAGAATCACCCGCGTCACCACACAGCGGTTTTCCACACGGTAGATCTTGGAATAGCCTTCCATGGCCTCGACATAATGTATCTCGTCAAGTCTCACATTCACATTGCTGTACTCCTGCTTAAGTGTAATCACACGCTGGCTGTCGCGGCTGCGGTTGTATTCGGCCCGGCGGAGCGCACGCTGAACGGCGGTCTCGAAACGGCTGTATGAAAAGGGCTTGTGCAGATAGTCCACCGCATCGAGATTGAAACCTTCGGCGGCATAATCGAGATAGGCGGTGGTGAATATCACACAACAGCCTTCGGGCAGCTTCGCAGCTATGTCAAGACCGCTGACATCACCCATGTCGATATCAAGAAACACTATGTCCGGGCGCTGACGTAAAGCGGCCTCCAACCCCTCGCGCGGGTCGGAATACAGTTCGGAACTGATATTGCCCAGCCGCTCGCAGAATCTGGCTATCACATCAAGAGCAAGCGGTTCGTCGTCGATGGCAAGTGCCTTTATTGTCTTTTCCATAATCAGTCGTCGAGTTTGATTGTCATGTCCAGCAGAAATTCTCCGTCAGCCTCACGTGTCTGAAGGCTGCTCCGCGACGGATACAGACCTTCAAGACGTGCTCTGCTGTTTTTGATTCCCACAGGCATCTCGCTTCTGAAGCTGTCGCTGTGCTTCATTATGCGGTTGCGGGTGGAAAAGCGCAGTACACCGGCTGTAAGTTCCAGACGAAGGCTGATTCTGCAGTCATCGCTTGCCGAAGCTCCATATTTGAAGGCATTTTCTACAAAAGTAAGAAACAGCATCGGAGGCACCTGCGTGTCGGGGCAGTCCACTTCATGACTCCACTCCACCGCCGTATGCCGGTTCAGCCTTATGGACTGCAGGTCGATATAATTGCCGATATATTCAATCTCCGACGCTATCGGCACAGTATCCTTTCCTACTGCGGAATAGGTATATTTAAGCAGGTCGGCGAATTTCACGAAAGCGTCTTCGGCTTTCTGCGATGTGCCTATTACAAGGCTATAAAGCGAGTTGAGCGTATTGAAAAGAAAATGCGGACTTATCTGCGCCCGGAAGGCGGCCAGTTCGGCACGGTCGCGCTGCAGCTCCATCTCCTTGCGCAGCAGATTCTGCCGGTACAGTTCGTTGACAAACGAAATGGTGAACGCATAGCAGAGCACAGCGAAAAACATCAGCCAGAGACTCAGCGACACACTGTAGTCGCGCACACTTGTCTGGTAGCGGCTCATCGACGGTGTGACAAAATCTATGGCCGGATGCGGATAGAATGTCAGCGCGTAATTGCAGCTTCCCAGCAGCAGCAAAGCGCCGGCCGCCAGACCATAACGGCGCCGCACCAGCACCGACGGCATGTTAAGCCAGCGGATAAACCAATAACAGCCATACAGATACACACAGTCTATGATAAAAAACAGCGGCCATTCGCTTATCCATGACCCTGCCGGCCCGAGAAGCATCAGCATAGGCATGAACAGCAGACAGAATATTCCGTCGAGTATCATCGCTGTTTTTGTCTCCGTATTCTTCATGACGCAAATTTAACCTAAGTTTCGCTTTTCTGCAATATGTTTATTTACACTTTTGCACCGCTTATTTGCACATTTACCCTGTTTGTCCGCTCCTATACCGTAAATTTCACCGATTTTTACTATTTTTGTGCTTATGAATCTAAAACTGTTGCCACTCCTGCTGCTGACGGTCATTACTGCGATGACCGCTTGCCGCCATGAGGCTGCCGCCCCACAGCCGCAGCCAACTCTCATGGAGGTATCGAAACAGGAACTCGCCACTGCTGTCGAAGAGCGTGACCGTCTGCTGCGTCTGGTCACCCAACTGGCGGAAGACATCGAACAGATACGCCGCATGGAAGACATCCTTACCCACGACAACGCCGAGAATAGCAACCCTGCCGAAACTCAGAAGATTATCGCAGATATGACTGCGATAAAGAAGGCTCTCTCAGGCAGACGCCGACAGCTCGCCGAACTCGAGACACGGCTGCAGTCTTCGGCTCTGTTCAGCCAGGAACTCCAGGACGCCATCAATTCGCTGCGCCGGCAGATCGACAGCAGAAACCGCGAAATAAACCGCCTGCGTGAACAACTCGGCACCGCCACACTCCATATCGAAAATCTTCAATCCACAGTCGACTCTCTTTCGACTGCTGTCGATGAAGTGACCGACAGTAAAAACCGGGCCGAACAGACCGCCTCAGATCTCAAGAACGAACTGAACCGCTGCTACTATGCCATAGGCTCCAGGCGGGAACTCAACACGCATCATATACTCGAAAGCGGCTTCCTGCGCAAAACAAGGCTTCTGGAGGGAGAGTTCGACAGCACGTTTTTCTACGTTGCCGACCGCCGGCATCTCGACTCCCTGCATCTGCACAGCCGGAAAGGCCGCGTACTCACCCGGCATCCCGACGGCTCCTACAGACTTGAAACGGCAGCCGACGGCAGCCGGACTCTCGTAATCCTGGACCCGGACGCCTTCTGGAAGCTGTCGAACTATCTGGTTATACAGACCGACTGACACCCCGTTGGCATTTATCAGCCGTTCGTTTACACTTTCTTCCACAGCTCGCGATTACATAGTAATTTTACCGCCGGAAAATTCACCTGTAGTTGAAGAGCTATGAAACCAAGAACAATCGCAGTCTCCACAGTATGCTGTCTTGCCGCCGCAGCGATTCCGGCCTACGCGGACGCAGGACAACGGGAAATATCCGGAACAGTACTCGACGAGACCGGTGATCCGGTGGCGGGAGCTACCGTACAGATAGAAAACGACCGGGCATCGGCAGTGACAACCGACCTGCAAGGCCGCTTCTCTATCAGCAATGCGGCTCCGGGGCAGACCGTCGAGGTCAGCTACGTGGGCATGCAGCCATATAAAACTAAAGTCCAAGAGGGGAAGACTATTTATAGCGTAGTGCTTTACAGCAATGTATCCGAGCTCGACGATGTCGTAGTGGTTGGCTATGCGACACAACGCAAAGTAGACCTTACCGGCGCGGTATCGTCGATCGGCGCCGATGCCCTGGCCGACAGACCTGTCACCAATGTGGCCAACGCCCTTGCAGGTCTGGCGCCGGGGCTCTCGGTGTCGAACACCGGAGGCAACACACCCGGCTATGAAGCCCAGAGCATACTGGTTCGTGGACAAGGCACACTCAACAACTCGGCGCCGCTTGTGGTGGTCGACGGTGTGACCGGCATAGCCATCAGCGACATCAACCCGCGCGACATAGAGAGTATCAGCGTTCTCAAGGACGCCGCTTCTTCCGCCATCTACGGTTCCAGAGCCGCCAACGGTGTGATTCTGGTTACCACAAAGCATGGTATCCAGGCCGCACCCCGTCTGACATACAGCGGAAACGTCAGTTTCGAGACTGTGGCGAAACGGCTGAACCTTGTCACCGACTACGCTGATTTCATGGAGATTCAGAACGCGGCTCTTATCGTCAACGGACAGGCTCCACGCTTCTCGCAAGGCAAAATCGACGAATGGCGAAACGACGCCGGACGCAATCCTACAATCTACCCCAACACCGACTGGCAGGACCACATCTACCGGAATCCGTCTGTCGTCCAGACCCACAACATCGGTGTCAGCGGAGGCGGACGCCGCGCACGATACAGCATCTCGCTCGGCATCACCGACAATCCGGGCATGATATACTACACCGACTACCGCCGATACCAGCTCCGCACAAATCTCGACATCACCATCAAGCCCTGGCTGACTGTAGGCACAGAGATATTCGGCTATATCGACCATAACAATCCATCGTCGGAAAACGCTGCCGCCGGAGGCGACGTGATATTCGGCTCGGGCGCCTTCAACACCGTGCCCGGCATGACACTCTACGACCCGGCCACAGGCCTGTACGGCGGCATACAGAATCCCGAGGAAGAGAACGTAAGCAACTTCAATCCTTACCGGCGACAGTGGTTCTACAAAACCGAATTTCCCACCCGCACACGGCGTCTGGTCACCCGCCTCTATGCCAAAGTGCAGCCACTCAAAGGCCTTACTGTCGAAGGCTCGTATGCCTACAACATCTGGGACCGCCGTGTGGAACAGCATCTGACCGACCGCGACCTCTACCGCTTCACCGCCGACGGCCCGGTGCTGATTCGCGAAGGTGTAGTCCGGACCTACATCCGCCGATACAACTATGCCGACACATATCGCAGCAGCGAAATCACAGCCTCATACAACTTCAAGCTGTCCGGACTGTCGGCCAGTCTGCTGCTCGGCGCAAGCCAGGAGTACAACAAAGACGAGCACGAGCAGTTTATCCGCTACGACCTTAGCGATGATTCACTGACCTCGATAGACGCGGCCACAACCAACGGACCCATCTCCGGCAACTACACCGAATGGGCCATGCGCTCCTGGTTCGGACGCATCAATTTCAACTGGGAGGACCGCTATCTGCTCGAAGCCAATCTCCGTGCCGACGGTTCGAGCAAATTCGCACCCGGCCACCGCTGGGGCTATTTCCCGTCGGTATCCGCCGGCTGGCGCGTGTCGCAGGAAAAATTCATGGAGTCGGCCTCCGACAGCTGGCTCGACCTGCTCAAGCTCCGCGGCTCGTACGGCTCTCTGGGCAACAACTCCACAACGAGCTACTACATGTACCAGTCGCTGTTCGCCACGGCAGGCTATGTACTCAACGGCCAGATTGCAGGCGGTTTCGCTCAGGCCGTGCTGTCCAATCCGGCTCTATCATGGGAAAAAACCTATATGGCCGACATCGGTCTCGACTTCGCATTCCTGACCAACCGCCTCTACGGCTCGTTCGACATCTATCAGAAAGACACCCGGGGCATACTCATATCTCTGCCGGCGCCGCTTGAACACGGCACCACCACCGTCCCCAACCAGAACGCAGGAGAAGTGCGCAACCGCGGATTCGAGGCCGACCTGCACTGGGCCGACCGCATCGGCAATGTGAACTATCACCTTGGATTCAATCTGGGATTCGTCGACAACCGCGTGATGAAGTTCCAGGGCGATGTGGCCTCTATCGACGGCGTCTACAAGACTCAGGAAGGTCGCCCTATCCGGCAGATCTACGTAATCCCGGTCGACCGCATTGTCCGCGACCAGGCCGGCCTCGACTATGTACAGAGCCTTGTCGACTCCAATCCCGACTACTTCGCCACATATCAGAGACCGGAACTCGGCGACTTCCTTTATGCCGATTCCAACGGCGACGGCAGTCTCGATGCCTCCGACCGCGTGGAAATCGGTCACGGACAAGTTCCGCGGCTGAGCTATGGCATCAGTCTGGGAGCAAGCTGGAAAGGCATTGATTTCAGTGCCCTGTTCCAAGGCGTCGGCGACTACAGCGTGTACTACAACAACCAGGCATTCCGCTTCGTGACCGTAATGGGTCAGTCGCTTATAAAAGATATAACCGACAACGCCTGGACAGCTGAGAATCCCTACGACTCGATATACCCCATACTGCGCAACAGCGCCAACAGTAAAAACAATATCGCCAGCGACGCATTCGTACACAATGCCGCCTACTTCCGCTGCAAGAATCTTCAGCTGGGCTACACCCTGCCCGCGCATATAAGCCGCAAGTTCTTCGTAGAGCAGCTACGGATATATACCAGCCTTGACAATCTGTTCACCATCACCTCATTCCCCGGACTCGACCCCGAAGTCGGCGCCAATGTAGGCTATCCGTCAGTACGCCAGTATTCGGTGGGTCTGAACATTTCATTCTGACATCATGAAACTTCTGCATAAAGCATCCCTTATAATGACTGCGACTCTGCTCGCAGCCTGTGAGTCGCTCGACTACACACCGGCCGACCAGCTCTCAGACGCCACGTTCTGGCAGACCGAAGAGCACGCCCGGCAGGCAGCCACCGGCATGTACGCCGCCATGAAGGCCCAGTGGTGTTTCGGCATGGAATTTACATTCGACATGTGCAGCGACATCGCTGACGGCACATCGCCATGGGCCGACGTATCGCGCGGAACCGCCTTCTCCTCGGCATCGGGCGGCGTGGCAAACCATTGGCAGCATCTCTACGAACTTGTCCACCGGGCCAATACCGTCATACGCCACGCGCCCGACATGCCCATAAGCGGCGAGACTATCGACCGCATCACCGGCGAGGCGAAATTCCTCCGCGCCATGGCTTATTTCCGCATGATGAACTGCTGGGGCGAAGTGCCTTACTACGACGAGACCTGCGACATCAACAAGGAGTTCGCCACGCTCAACGCCCCGCGTATGCCACGGGCCGAACTTCTCGGACATATTCTCGATGACCTCGGCGAAGCCATCAGGCTCCTGCCTGTGGCATGGGACAGCGCCGACCTCGGACGCGCCACCAAGGGAGCCGCATACGCACTGCGCGGAAAGGTATACCTGTTCAACCGCCAATGGGATGAGGCAGCCGCCGATTTTGATGAAATCGTATACAACCGCCACAACGACTACGGCTACGCCCTCCACGACGACTATGACGGCCTGTTCCGGCTATATAACGGGCAACACAGCCCGGAGATGATCTTCTCGATACAGAGCATCGACGGAAACACCTCGGGTTATGCGCTCGACATTGTGTCGTTCTTCGGCAACAAATCCACAATGCGCCTTATAGCTTCAAACTGCATCGTCCCTTCGGTGACACTTGTCGACATGTATGAAAACCGCGACGGTTCGCCCTTCGACTGGGACGACATTCTGCCCGGATACAACAACGCCACTCCGGAACAGCGCCGCGGCATGATGTGCGTGGCCATCGATCAGGGAAGCACCACTGTGACAAGCACTCTCGGCTGCGATACCGCTCTCGTGGCGGACGCTTACCGCCTACGCGACCCGCGCCTGTGCATCAACGCCATCACGCCCTACTCCTTCTATCTCGGCACAGATGCCGGCTCGAATCCGATGATGAAACAGTTTGTTCTGGCCGACCCGGCGAAAGGCGGCGCTCCGATGGAGGCAATGGCATTCATCCGCAATTCCGAAGGCTGGAACTCCTACTTCTGGCGGAAATTCATCCCCACCGGAAATCTCGACGGATATTGGGGCGAATACAACCGCACACCTTATGAATTTCCGCTGATACGTCTGGCCGATGTTCTGCTTATGCTGGCCGAGGCTTATAACGAAAGCGGCCATATATCCGAAGCGGTGACCGAGCTTAACAAGGTGCGCGCACGTGTCGGCATGCCCGGACTCGACAGCGGCCCGGAGTGGCTTGCCGTGTCGGGTCACGACGATATGGCCAAGCGGATACAACGCGAACGGGCCTTCGAACTTGCCGGAGAGGGACAACGCTACTGGGATCTCCGACGCTGGGGTCTGCTGGAACAGTCGGTAAAAAACGCCACCGATATTTTCGGCGACCTGATGTACACCCGCTCGTACCAGAGCCGCCACGAACTCTGGCCGATTCCGCTGGTGGAACTCGACCGGAACACCAGCCTCACCCAGAACCCCGGGTGGTAACAAAAACAGAAGAAGTATCTACCGTACGGTTTTTTTTCGTAACTTTGCAGCCCAACTCATCTCAGCAAGGTTATGAACGAAACTGAAGACAAGTATACAATGGCGCAGGCAGTCGCCGAAGCTAAACGCTGTCTCAACTGCAAAGTGCCTCAGTGTAAGAAAGGTTGTCCGATATCAAACGACATACCCGACTGGATACACGAACTCTCCATGGGCAATCTCGGCAACGCCATGGCCATAATACACGCCAAAAGCAGCCTGCCCGCTGTCTGCGGACGCGTCTGCGCTCACGAACGCCAGTGCGAAGGCAACTGCGTGCTCGGCCGCAAAGGCAAGCACATCGACATTGGCCGGTTGGAACGCTTCGTAGCGGATTTCGACAGCGAGATGCGCCTGACTCAGGAACGCATCCCGGCAAAGACCAGAGGCCGGGTGGCGATCATAGGCAGTGGCCCCGCCGGACTGACGATAGCCGGAGTGCTGGCCCGCAAAGGCTTTGCCGTGGAGATATTTGAAATGGAGCCGGAACCCGGCGGTGTGCTGATGTTCGGCATACCGGAGTACCGCCTGCCTAAACAGGTCGTACGAGAGGAGATTCGTAAAATCGAAGAACTCGGGGTAGTGTTCCATTTAGGTGTCTGCATCGGTCCTGACCTGACTGTCGACCAGCTGTTCGAACAGGGTTTCGATGCCGTGTTCATGGGTACCGGCGCCGGCAAGCCGAAGACACTCGACATTCCGGGAAGCAAGCTCAGAGGCGTGCGTCAGGCCATCTGGTTTCTCCGCCGTGTGAGCCTTTATAACGCAGGACTCATCAGTCGCGACGAAGTGCGCGTCAATCCCGGCGACAAAGTGTTTGTGGTAGGCTGCGGAAACACTGCAATGGACGCGGCCCGCACTGCCCTGCGCATGGGCGCGGCCGAAGTCACAGTCATATATCACCGTACAATCGAACGCATGACAGCCCTCCGCGCCGAATACGACGATGCCGTGAGCGAAGGCGTGCGTTTCCGCTGGGAATCAGCCATCACACGCATACTCAACACCGACGGCGTGCTCGACCAAGTGGTGATTTCTCACAACGGCACCGAAGAGACCGTCCCTGCCGATAAAGTGATAATGGCTGTAGGCTCTCAGCCCGCCGCCAGAATCGTATCCACGTCAAAGGGCATCGAGGTGGATGAAAAAGGCTATGTGCTCACCCGCGAGGAACCGTACGGCATGACCACCCGCAAAGGTGTGTTTGCCGGAGGCGATGTCACCAATCGCCCGGCGACAGTAGTCCACGCCATGCAGGACGCCCAGAAGGTGGCTGAAGGAATCGAGCGCTACGTCGATGCCGTACGTCTGCTCGGCAATTTGTAAAAGTCGGAAATCCATGGAGTGTATTGCCAGTGAGCGGTTATGGAACCGCAACTACATCAGGGTGATGGCCAGCAACTTCCTGCTGTTTTTTTCATTCTACCTGCTTACACCGCTGCTGCCGCTGTATCTCGACGAGGAATTCGCCGCCGACAAAGCCATGATCGGATATGTGCTGTCGGGCTATATCATCGCCGCGCTGGTGATAAGGCCTTTCAGCGGCTACGTGGTTGACGCATTCGACCGCAAGCGTGTACTCGTGACCTGCTTTTTCTTTTTCTTCATTCTCTTCACAGGCTATCTCGGCGCCGGCACCATGCTGATGTTCGGCATTGTGCGCACGCTGCACGGTCTGCCCTTCGGTGCCGCCACCGTGGCCAACAGCACTGTGGCAATCGATGTGGTGCCGTCGTCTCGCCGCAACGAAGGTGTGGGATATTACGGCCTGAGCAACAACCTCGCCATGGCCTTCGCGCCTACAGTGGCTATCTGGATCTACAGCGCCACCGGAAGCTTTGCCGTACTGTTCTGGATTTCGCTCTTTGTGGCTTTCCTTGGCTTTGTGTGCGCGTCGGGCGTAAAGCTCGCCGTGCGTGAGAAAGTCGTACGCGACCGGCACCTGAGCCTGGACCGTTTTTTTCTGGCACGCGGCTGGCTGATGGCTCTGAACATCCTGCTCTTTGCCATGTGCTGGGGCGTGATGGCCAACTATGTAGCCATTTATGCCAAGGAGGTGATGGGGATTACCGAAGGTACAGGCACTTTCTTCATGCTCCTGAGCTGCGGTCTGTTCGCATCGCGTATGGTGGGTGTAAAGTCGCTCGCTCGCGGACGCCTGACACAGAACGCGCTTCAAGGGGCTATGATCAGTGCGGTCGGATACACTCTGTTCGCCCTGTCGCCAACGGTCTGGGCGTTCTATGGCGCTGCTGTGCTTATCGGTCTCGGCAACGGCCGTATGTATCCGGCATTTCTGAACATGTTTATCTGTGTGGCGCGCAACGACCAGCGCGGAACCGCCAACTCATCGATACTGACCTCCTGGGATCTGGGCATGGGACTGGGCATGCTCGCCGGCGGTGTACTCACCGAATACTGCGGCTACGACTGGGCCTTCGGCTTCACCGCCGCAAGCCAGATTGCCGGCACCATACTGATAGCAGTAGCCACTCGCCGTTTCTTCATGAAAAAGAAACTGCATGATTAGAGACGGTTCACATGTAACTATTCACCTACCCTGATTTTCGTAAGCTGCTCATTATCAATGTAGGGACGCACCCCGGTGCGTCCGCAGCAACAAGATTTGG
>CAMWUD010000050.1 GCA_947177365.1 uncultured Porphyromonadaceae bacterium
TTCCAGTCGTGAGGCGCGTAGGTCACTCCGGGATCATAAATCACGTTCTCTTTTCCAAAGCGGTTGCGCATCGCTGCAAGAATGGTGTTGTAGTCCTTGGCAATCTCGTCTGTGCGCTGTCCCTGCCATGTGTAAGTCCAGCCTCCGTTAAGAGCTCTCATGGAGTCGGCATTGGGGCCGGTGAGAAGAATCTTGGTGCCGGGTTTCAGAGGGAGCAGCGAATCAGTGTTCTTCAGCAGCACCATCGACTCCACGGCAGCCTGTGTAGCGGCGGCAGCGAACTCGCTGCTTCCAAATAGCGGATAGTCACTGTAACAAGTGTTCGGCGTCTCAAACAGACCGAGACGCATTTTCATGCGCAGAACGCGTGCACATGCGTCATTGATACGGCTCTCTGCCACCAGACCTTCTTCCACACATTCCTTAAGCAGTGTGCAGAAATCGGTGTCATAAGGTTCCATAGCCATGTCGATGCCGGCGTTGATGGCCATTGCTATGGCCTCTTTTTTGTCGTGGGCCACGTATTCACGGTTCCAGAGGTTGTTGATGTCCGCCCAGTCGGTGACTATCAGTCCGTCCCAGTTGAGTTCTTCCTTGAGCCAGCGGTTAAGGTAGCGGGCGTTCGCGTGGAACGGCACACCGTTGTTGGTGGTGCTGTTGACCATAATCGACAGCGCTTTGCCTTCGGTGATTGCCTTATAATAAGGAGCGAAATGCTTCTCTCTCATTTCCATTTCGCCGATTGACGAGTGTGTGCGGTCGCGTCCGCTTACAGGAGAGCCGTAGCCCATAAAGTGTTTCAGGTTGGCTGCTATGTGGAAGCGGTCGATATGGTTCGGATCATCGCCCTGCATGCCGCTTACCGCAGCTGTACCCATGGCGGCATTGAGATATGCGTCTTCGCCGTAGTTTTCATATACGCGGGGCCACAGGGGGTTGCGGCTGAGGTCGACAGTGGGGTTGAATGTCCAGGGCACATCTGATGCGCGGGTTTCATAAGCGGTGATTTCTCCGCCACGTTTCACTAGCGCTGTGTTGAATGTGGCGCCCATATTTATATTCTGGGGGAAAAGAGTGGCTCCGATGGTGTAGTTGGCGCCGTGGTTCATGTCCAGGCCATATATACAAGGTATACCCAGCGACTCCATCGAGACTGTCTGCAGCTGCGACACGATGTCGTACCATTGCTGCGGAGTAAGCGCCACATCGGCAACGTTGAGTATCGAGCCGACCTTATGGCGGACGATTACATCGTCAAGGCGGTCCCGGGGAATTTTCATGTCAGGCCGTTCGCCGGGCTCGTATTTTCCACCGAGAACATCAAGAGTGAGTTGGGTCATCTGACCGATTTTCTCCTCAAGAGTCATTTTCCCGAGCAATTCAGTTATTTTAGTCTCCATACCCGGATCGGTCGGTATCGCCGGCGGCAAAGCCGACATGCCGGAAGCGCTGGCTGCTAATGCCAATGATACTGCGCACATGATTTTACTTCTGTTATGCATGATATGTGATAATTTTTGCAAAGATAAGCATAGAAACGGTGCGGCATGGTGTGGATTTTATCATTTTCTGTGCAAAATCCGTCAATTGCTCCGGCTTTTGTATTCATCGAGTTCCATCGATGCCAGTTCCCAGACGCTCATGGCATTTTCAAGATTTTTCGATGCCTCGGCATGTCTGCCGTAGAGAGCTGAATCCGAACTACCGCCTGCGAGTTCTGATTCAATCGCAGAGAGTTCACTTTCAAGGCGAGATATCTCCGCTTCGGCCTCCTCTACTTTCTTTTGCATGCGGCGGATTGTTTTTTCCCTTTCTCGCTGTTCGGCATAGCTGAGCCGCGGGCCTGCCGCAGACTCTGTTTTGCCTGTATTGGCGGCTTCTTTTTTCTCGCTTGAAGCTGCGGATTTTCCACTATCTCCTTTGCCGGGACTTTTGCTCAGTTCAAGTTCATGAAGTGATGCAATACGTTTCTTTTCAAGAAACTCGTATATTCCGCCAAGACATTCGCGCACCTGACCTCCGCCGAACTCGTAGACCTTTTCTACAAGACCGTCAAGGAATTCACGGTCGTGACTCACTACGATTACAGTGCCGTCGAAATCCTTGATTGCCTGTTTCAGAATGTCTTTTGTGGCCATGTCAAGATGGTTGGTTGGTTCGTCAAGTATAAGCAGATTCACCGGTTCAAGCAGAAGACGTATCATGGCCAGACGTGTCTTTTCTCCACCGGAAAGGACTTTTACTTTCTTGTCGGATGCTTCGCCTCCGAACATGAAAGCGCCGAGAATATCGCGTATTTTGGTGCGTATGTCACCGACTGCCACGCGGTCGATGGTGTCGAATACCGATACGGACTCGTCGAGTAGCTGCGCCTGGTTCTGCGCGAAGTAGCCAATACGGACATTATGGCCGATTTTCAAAGTGCCCGTATATGGAATTTCACCCATTATACATTTCACAAGAGTCGATTTTCCTTCGCCGTTTTTGCCCACGAAGGCTACTTTCTCGCCTCGCTTTATAGTAAACGTCGCATGGTCGAACACCTGATGGTCGCCATATGCTTTTCCTACATTGTCAGCAATTACAGGATAGTCGCCCGAGCGCGGAGCCGGAGGAAATTTCAGATTCAGATGCGATGTATCCACTTCGTCGACTTCAATACGTTCGATTTTGGCGAGCTGTTTCATGCGGCTCTGGACCTGAACGGCTTTTGTGGCCTTATATCTGAAGCGTTCAATGAATTCTTCAGTGTCGGCAATCTGTTTCTGCTGGTTCTGATAGGCACGCATCTGCTGCTCGATGCGTTCTTTCCGCAACTGGACGAATTTACTGTAGTTTACCGAATAATCATATATCTTGCCGAGAGAAATTTCTATTGTACGGTTGGTCACGCTGTCGATAAACGCCCGGTCGTGACTTACCAGCACGACAGCCTTGGCCTTAGTGCTCAGAAACTGCTCAAGCCACTGGATTGATTCTATGTCAAGGTGGTTGGTAGGTTCGTCGAGCAGCAGTACGTCAGGTCGTCGGAGCAGCAGTTTGGCAAGCTCCACACGCATTCGCCAACCGCCTGAGAATTCAGATGTAGGACGGTTGAAATCATCCCTTACAAATCCCAGGCCTATGAGAGTCTTCTCCATCTCTGCCTCACAGTTGTCGCTGCCCACAATGGCGATGTGCTCTGTCAGGTCGGTAATCTGTCCGATAAGCTTATGGTAGCTTTCGGATTCATAGTCTGTGCGTTCCGCAAGCTCGGCGTTAAGCATATCAAGCCTGTCGTGGAGTTCCTGTATATGCGAGAACGCTTTGCGTACTTCTTCCACCAGAGTCACGCTGTCGGCAAGTTTCATCTGCTGAGGCAGATAGCCGATGGTGATGTCGGACGGGACAGCTACAGAACCTGATGTAGGCTGCTGTATTCCGGCAATAATCTTGAGCATTGTGCTCTTCCCGGCGCCGTTTTTGCCTACAAGAGCTATTCTGTCGCGTGGATTTATGACGTAGTTTATATTGTCGAACAGCGAGCGGGCGCTGAATTCTACCGAAAGATTGTTGATTGAAATCATTTATTGATATGTTGTCGGACTGTCTACTACATCCGGCCGTTGTCGTGATAGGAGTAGAAGTCGCTGTCAGTTATGATAATATGGTCGTTGACTGTGATGTCAAAGAGCTTGCACGCTTCTTTTATCTTGCGGGTGGTCGAGTCGTCCTGCGGGCTGGGCATAAGAGTGCCGCTCGGGTGGTTATGGAACAGAATCAGCGAAGATGCCTGACAATCAAGAGCCGCCCGCACAAGCTGACGGACATCCACCACGGTCGACGACAGCGCTCCCTGGCCGATTTTCAGCTGTCTGAGTTCTCTGCCGCTGCGCGACATGAGAATGGCCCAGAACTCTTCATGGTCGAGTCGTTCCAGACGCCATCTGATACGGTCGTATGCACGCTGCGAAGATGTCAGCGGGGTATCGCTCATCATCGAGGCAGCGTCGGCTGCTGCCCGTGAACCGAGTTCAAGTGCCGCCAGCAGCGACACGGCCTTGGCCGGCCCGATACCTTTGAATTGCTCGCAGATTTCCTTCACGGTCATTCTGGACAGCAGCGACAGATGACCGCCTTTTTCTTCGAGCATTTCCTCGCATAAGGTGACAACCGATTTGCCTTTTATTCCTGTGGCGAAAATCACAGCCATCAGTTCTGCATCGCCAAGGGTCTTGATGCCATGTTTGATGGCGCGTTCTCTCGGGCGCTGGTCTAGAGCCATGTCGCGTATCAGTATCGGAGAGGTACAGTCCGTAGAGTAATCGTTATCGTTCATTTTCCCCGTCTTATTTCAATTTCTTCCGCCACATTTCTTCCGCGCCGGAGTATTATTTTTTCAATGAATGCCTTGATGAATCCGATTCCATATCCGCCAAGCTGTATGATGGCCGCCGGCACAGCCATGGCCGCTATCTTTATATTGCGGGTCGTTATCAGCGCGCCGATGAATATGGCCAGGAAGTATACCCCAAGCGGTACAAGCCACCAGGGAGAGCAAAACAGCCCTAAAACGAGCAGAAGCACAGTACCTGCCACAAATACCGCAGGCAGCAGGTGGACAGCCTTCAGAGAATCGGGATAGAGCAGACGGAGCGTAATTCTGGACATGCCGAACACATACACCTGACGAAAAAATTTCTTGAAATCGACCCTCCGTTTGTGCCATACCGGCACCTCTCTGAGCAGACCGATTGAAAAACCTTCATGCAGAATGCGTTTGCTCATGTCTATGTCTTCCGAGAACATCTCCCTGAAGCCGCCCACACGCTCGTATACCTTGCGGGAAAATCCCATGTTGAATGTCCTTGGCGTGAATTTCTCAAGCTGGACCTTTCCGCCACGTATGCCGCCGGTGGTCAGAAAACTGGTCATTGAATAATTTATGGCTTTCTGAGTGTCCGAGAATGATTCATGTGCCGAGTCCGGTCCGCCGAAGCAGTCGAGCGCGTTTGCCGAAAGGGCTTTCTCCAGTGTGGCGAAATATTCTGAAGGTATCACACAGTCGGAGTCGAAAAACACAAAGTAATCACCGGAAGCACGTTCCATTCCGTAATTGCGGGCAATGGAACGTCCTTCGTTACTTTTGTAATAGTATTTCGCATCAAGACCACGCGACACCGCCTCCTCTACTTGCTGGCGACATGGTTCGGTAGACCCGTCCTCCACTATTATGACTTCAAAGTTCCGGACAGTCTGCGACTCAAGACTCGCCAGAAGCTCCGAGACTTCATCGATACGGTTGTATACCGGAATTATTACGGAAAATTTCATTTTCAATTGCATTATGTGATTGAACTGGCACAAGAACAAGCCTCGGAAAAGACCGGCGTTGCTATGACATCCTTGATTTGTAATCTTCGTATCCGAATTTGCGGAGGTAGCGGCATTCGGCATCCGGAGTGTCACTGTCGGCCAGCACAATCGCAGGATGGTCAATGCCGTTGAACATAGTCGTTTTCACTGTGGTATAGTGGTTCATGTCTTCGAGAGTCAGGCGCTGACCTGCGGCAAGAGCTTCTTTAAAGCTCCAGTCGCCCATAAAATCGCCGCTGAGGCAGGAGTTGCCTCCAAGGCGGTAGGTAGGGAGAGAATTGTCTACACCGACGCTCTCGCTGATTGCCGGTTTATACGGCATTTCAAGAGTGTCCGGCATATGGCATGCGAATGACACATCGACTATCGCGGTGGATATGCCGTCGTTTCTGACTATATCCACCACCGAGGTTATCAGGTCGCCGGTGCGCCATGTGAATGCGCTTCCCGGCTCAAGTATCACCTTTATGCCCGGCCAGCGTTGTCTGAATCCGAGCAGAAGGTTTACAAGATGATCGGTATCGTAGCCTTCACGGGTCATAAGATGGCCACCGCCCATATTCACCCATTTCAAGCCGGGCAGCAGATGTCCGAACGATGACTCGAATGCCTCGAGGACCTTTTCCAGATCGTAACTTGTGGATTCGCATAGCGCATGAAAATGAAGGCCTTCTATGCCTTCAGGCAGTTTATCAAGTTCTTCGGCATTCGCACCGAAGCGCGACCCCGGCAATGCCGGATTGTATATGTCGGTTTCTATGACTGAACATTTCGGATTTACTCTCAGACCCGGTGACACATGGCGCCCGGTGGATCGGTCATACTCCTTAAGTCTGTCGGCGAAACGCTCATACTGACTCACGGAGTTGAATGTTATATGGCTGCTGCCTGAAAGAAACTCATCAATAGAGGAGTCGGTATATGCCGGACAATAGGAGTGTACTTCTCCTCCGAGAAATTCGTTGCCGAGCCGCATTTCATTGAGTGAACTTGCGGTAGAGCCGAAACCGTATTCCCGGATTATGTCGAAAGTACGCCATAGAGCATTGGCTTTGAACGCCATTATGATATCTGCGCCGCTACGAAGGCTTACATCGCGGATCAGTTCGAGATTGCGGCGAAGCCTGTTTTCATATACAACGTAGAATGGGGTGGGGATATCTCTTATTGTCATGTCTGCTATTTAATGATTTGGAATTTGGCGAATTTAAGAAGCAGCACCCTTCGGCCGGCGTTGTCGAAATCCACTATAATGCGGTGGTCGGGCTGCGATGTGTCTATTCCGGCTATCGTACCGTCGCCGAATTTCATGTGAGCCACTCTCATGCCTTCGCAAAGTTCACCGGAAACATGGACTGCGGCTGCGCCGGCACTGCTGTCCTGCGCTTGACGTGGTGCAACAGGATTCCGAGCGGAGGCGACATATGAGCCGTTTGCACGGCTCAGACCGGCCGGGCCGATATGGCTGTGATATGATTCACGGAAAGAGTCGAGTTCCCTTGGTCTGGAGATTTTCGACCCGCTTATGAAATTAAGCAGATGTGAATCAATATCAATGAGGAAGCGTGACGGGTTGCATATCTTGGTCTGGCCATTGATAAAGCGCGAGGCCGCATAACTCATCATGCAGAAATTCTTCGCTCTTGTGATTGCCACATAAAGCAGGCGCCGTTCTTCTTCGATTTCAGCTGGGCTGCTCATGCTCATGGCCGAGGGCAGAAGCTCTTCCTCGACACCGACAACGAATACATTGCTGAATTCAAGACCTTTGGCCGCATGGATAGTCATGAGTGTAATGCGCTGGGTATTACCGTCTTCCACATCTTTCATGTCCTGGTCGGTGGCAAGGGAGACTTCAGTAAGGAAACGCTGCATGCTCACGTCGGCATCACCGCCTTCCTGTTCCAGACGTTCGGCAACAAATTCCGCAGCGGCATTAAGCAACTCCTGAAGGTTTTCACGCTTGGAGATACTTTCGGGCGTAGTGTCGCTTATGAGCATTGTCATCAGGCCGGTTTCTCCGATTATCATGCGTGCGAGAAAGTCTGCGTCCACACCTTTCTTATGTTCGTCGATAAACCGCCGGATTATGCCGATGAAGTTTTCCAGTTTCAGTCTGGTTCCTTTGTTTACATTGACAGGATAGCAATCCGGATTCAAGAGCACGCGCCATATGCTTACACCATTTTGAATGGCTGCGGCAGAGAGTTTTTTCAGTGTAGTTTCCCCGATGCCTCTCGCCGGAGTGTTGATGATTCTTTTCAGAGCCTCGTCGTCGTCGGGATTCACTGCCAGTCTGAAATAAGCCACGGCATCTTTAATTTCCTTGCGCTGGTAGAATGCCAGTCCGCCATATATACGGTATGGTATGTTGCGGCGGCGGAGCGCTTCTTCAAGCACACGGCTCTGCGCATTTGTCCGGTAAAGTATGGCAAACTCCTCGTAGCTGTCCTTCGAACTCATTTTCACCTGCGATATACGGCTGGCGACAAGCGTTGCCTCTTCAAGGTCGCTGTAGCATTTCACTACTTCAATCCGTTCGCCTTCCGCATTCGTTGAAAATACGTTTTTGGGTATCTGCATGGAGTTTTTTGCAATCAGTGAGTTTGCCGCACCGATGATGTTCCGGGTGGATCTGTAGTTCTGTTCGAGTTTGAATATACCGAGATTGGGGTATGACTTCTTCAGATTGAGGATGTTCTTTATGTTCGCGCCACGGAACGAATATATGCTCTGTGCGTCGTCGCCGACCACGCACAGATTTCCGGTGGAGGCACAAAGCTGAGATACAATCAGGTGTTGGGCAAAGTTCGTGTCCTGATACTCATCCACAAGAATATAGCGGAAAAACTCCTGATAATGACGCAGTATATCCGGATTGTCGCGCAACAGCACATTCGTATTGTATAGCAGGTCATCGAAATCCATGGCGTTGTTGACGCGGCATCTGTCGCGGTAGCAACGGTAAATGGCTACCGTCTCGCTGCGGCGCGACCGTCTGTCATAGTCCATCAGGTCTCTGTCGGCTGCATATGCCTCAGGTGAAATCAACGCGTTCTTTGCCATTGAGATGGAGTTTAACACCACGGCGGGCTTGTAGGTTTTCTCATCAAGCCCCATGTCTTTGACAATCATTTTTACGAGCGACCTGGAGTCGGACGTATCGTAAATGGTGTAGTCGCTCCGGTAGCCTATACGTTCGGCGTGAATCCTGAGTATTTTTGCAAATATGGAGTGGAACGTACCCATCCATAGTTTAGCTGCGGTTTCCGGACCTGTGAGATTTTCAATGCGTTCACGCATTTCACGGGCAGCCTTGTTTGTGAATGTAAGGGCCATGATGCGCCATGGCTCGTATCCGTTGGCAAGCAGATGTACGATTTTGTATGTGAGCACACGTGTCTTGCCGGAGCCGGCGCCTGCAATGACAAGTTCCGGACCGTCAAGCCATGCTACAGCCTGACGCTGCGCGTCGTTCAGTTTCTCAAGGTAGTCCTCCATTATCTGAACTGGTTTTGTTCCGGCATGTATTCAAACCCGGCGTCGTTCAGCGTTGACTCAAGCGACTTGCGGTCAATATCAAGATCGGCGCACAGCTGGTCCAGACTCTGATAGCAGTCGCGCAGACGTGTATTGATAAAGCTTAGCAATATTATGGGATCGGATGGTATATTTTGCATAATGAATATTGTTTTGGGAGCATAGAGCCGCATGGCGGGCAGTTCAGTCCTGAGGACAGGCTACATATTCCGTAAAGAGTTGTTAAGTACTCTGTCGGCGAGCTTGCGCGCATGTTTGAGAGACTCACCTGATTTCAGATAGTTCTCTATGGCATCGGCATGGCGGTGGTTGTGCAGGTCTGTGCCGTTGAAGTCCACCATGTCGTTGTCGATAAGCCATTCGGCCACTTGCTTTTCTTTTTTTCCGTAGTAGCCGCAAAGACTCAGCACATTTATCTGGAACAAAGCTCCGGCATCGTGCAATGTTTTGTAGCGTTCGCGTTTGCCATAATAGTAGCTGAATCGTTCGGGATGAGCCATTATGGGTTTGTAGCCTTTTACCTGCAGTTCGAAAATGAGCTGGTCGAGGTTCCACGGCTCTTGCATGAATGAATTTTCAATCAGTATGTAGTTGGCCGGATAAGGCATGATGTTTCCGGCTTCGAGCTGTTCTGAGAAGAATTCGTCAATCCGGTATTCAGCCGAATTGCTTACTTTTATGGTATTGCCTCGTCGGGCCAGTTCATCGTTGAGCAGCGCGAGTGCGGGGGCGATGGTCTGCGGCGTGTTTTCAAAAGTCTCTTGCGTGACGTGCGGACTTGCAATGATACGTTCGATACCCCAGACTTGCATCCGCTCGATGAGTTCCGCCGACATTTCCGGGTTGCGCGACCCATCGTCAATGCCGGGTATAATATGACAGTGTATGTCTGTGTTGAACCAAAGTTTATTCGGTTCTTTTTTTTTGAATAGGAAGTCGAACATCATGTTGTGTTTATTTATCATTACAAAGTTACACATCTTTTGGTTCATGGCAAAATTTAGGGCCACAATATGACGGTAAAAACAAAGGGTGAACCTGTCTGGCTCACCCTTTGGCAAATACGTTTGCGGTTCAGATCATATCGGCACCTGACGTTTGAATACTTCCTTGAATGAAATCAAGGTTTCGGTGCGGGCCAGACCGAGAGCCTGAATCTGGTTCTGCAGGATGTGGAGCAGATGGTCGTTGTTATGTGCTACAATTTTCACAAAGATATCGTACTGACCGGTAGTGAAGTGACACTCCACCACTTCGGGAATCTTATGCAGCTCCTCGATTACGTGGTTGAACTGCGAGGGGTCGCGAAGGAAGAAACCCACATATGCGCAGGTATCATATCCTACGGCGGAGGGATCAACCAGGCATTGTGAGCCTTTGATTACTCCGTTTGCAATCAGGCGCTGTACACGCTGGTGAACGGCAGCGCCGGACACTCCGCTTTCACGGGCGATTTCAAGGTAGGCCTTGCGGGCGTTCTGCGACAGATCGGAGAGAATCCGAAGGTCGAGTTCGTCAAAATTGTGGCGACTCATAAATAATTACGTTAAAAATGTTGATGAATAGGTGGTAGTTTGAAAGTGCTTTGAGGACAAAGTTAGACAATTTAATTTAATTTTCCAACCACTGTTATTCTGATTTTTAAGCGCCAATTAAATTTTATGATTTTTTTACTAAATTTTGCAAACGCACAAGGGGTTCTTCGCAGATGATTCTTCCTTCCGGATGTTCTTGAGCTGCAGATTCGCCTACTGTCAGTATGCCGTTGACATAGACTGTCGAGGCGCACTCTCCGGCGAATGGCTCTATTCTGTATCCGCCTTTGCCGTCCAGACACAGAATGGAAAGCCGATGTTCAATGCCGTCGGGAGTGATTATCCTCTGAGCCAGAAATCTTGATTCCATCAGATGATGCCCCGGAGGCTGTTGATGTCTGCAATGCCATGCCGTACACAATAGTCGTGCATCTCCCGGATTACATTCATTGTGGCTGCCGGATCCAGAAAGTTGGCCGTTCCTATCTGCACTGCTGTCGCTCCGGCCATGATAAATTCAAGTGCATCGGCTCCTGTGCGTATGCCGCCAAGGCCGACAACGGGGATTTTCACGGCTTTGGAAGTCTGCCAGACCATGCGCACGGCCACTGGTTTGACCGCAGGGCCGGACAGTCCGCCGGTGATGGTGCTGAGCATCGGACGTCGGCGTTCGACGTCTATAGCCATTCCGAGCATGGTGTTGATCAGAGACAGCGAATCCGCTCCGGCTCCTTCTGCCGCACGCGCGATTTCCGTTATATCCGTGACATTTGGCGAAAGTTTCACCATAAGATGACGCGGCCACGCTTTTCGTACGGCTGTAACCACTTCGGATGCTCCTGCAGTGGTTGTGCCGAATGCCATACCTCCGTGCTTGACGTTCGGACAGCTTATGTTCACTTCCACTGCATGGATTTTATCAAGCGCCGCGAGTCTGTGGCATACTTCGGCGTAGTCCTCTACACAGGCTCCGCTTACGTTGACTATTACCTCTGACCGCCGTTCCTTCAGCCGGGGATAGATATTCTCTATGAAATAGTCCACACCCTTGTTCTGCAGGCCAACGGCATTGAGCATGCCCGAGGGCGTCTCTGCCATGCGGGGATAGGGGTTGCCTTCACGCGGAGCTAATGTCGTGCCTTTGACAATGAATCCGCCAAGGCTGTCAAGATCGACAAAATCGGCGAATTCTTCGCCATAACCAAAGGTGCCTGATGCTGTAAGCACCGGGTTCTGAAGCTCAAGCGAGCCGAGTCGTACTGATAAATCCGGAGTCATTGCCAATTGAGTTGATTGATGTTGAACACTGGACCTTCGGTGCATACGCACACATGGCCTTTTACTGTATTTTCCACGCAGCACAGACATGCGCCAAGACCACATGCCATCATGTTTTCGAGCGATACCATACATTCTATGCCTCGGGCGCGTGCGACTGCCGCCACTGCTTTCATCATCGGAGCAGGACCGCAGCAGCATACAAGGTCGTATTCGCCTGAGGTCATGGCCGGGTGTGTGGTGACTACGCCATGATGTCCGGCGCTGCCGTCATCGGTCGCGGTCAATACAGTGGCATATTTGTTGAATTCCGGAATCTGAAGAAGCAGTTCGGCCGAACGCGCGCCCAGCAGAACATCCGGGCGGTTGCCGGCTTCGTCCATAAGTCTGGCAAGGTATAACAGCGGTGCCACGCCTACACCTCCGCCTACGAGCAGAGTGCGCCGACGCGACTCTACGCCGAAGCCGTTGCCCAGCGGAAGCATGAGCCGTATCTGGCGTCCGACTTCCAGATTGCAGAGATGGTGAGTCCCTTCGCCTGCATCACGGACAAGCAGCCAAAGAGTCATGCCGTCAGGTTCTACAAAATTTACGGATATGGGCCGACGCAGAAATGTATGCCGGCTGTCGGGTACTTCCACTTCTACAAATTGTCCCGGTGCGACTGGCGGCAGGGGGAGCCTGTCGGCTCTGCGAAGGCGCAGCACGGCAAAGCCTGGTGCCGGTGATGCCTTGCTGATTATATCAAATTCCAAATCGTATTTCATATCGTAGTGATGTTAATCTGTGGCAAAAATAGCATTTTTTTTTTAATTCCGCAACATCGGCCGGTCATCTGGAGCCGAGTACGAGCAGGGCGAGACTCAACATCAGCAGGCCTAAATCAATCAGTTTCGGGCGGATGTTTTTTTCTTTCAAGGCAATTATGCCGTAAAGAAAGCTGACTATGACGCTACCCCGCCGCATCATCGATACGATGCCTATCATGGCACCGGGCATTGACAATGCGTGGAAGTAAGCCATATCCGCCGCAGTCAGAAACAATGCTATGCACGGTATGCTCCAGCGCCATCTGAATGCGTCTGCCGATACGTTCCGGCGACGTATTAAAGATAAGGCCGCTACCATAATCAGACACTGATAAAGGGCATACCAGCTCTGGACATCCAGCGGACTATATAGCCGGAGCAGATATTTGTCGTACAATCCGCTTGCGGCTCCCAGTATCATGGCCATTATGCTCATAAAAATCCATCGGCTTCCGTCATGTCCGCGACTTTCTTTTATGCCGATGCGCGATATGAACAGGAGCGACAGAAAGCCCAAGGCCACACCTGCCCATTGGAGCAGGTTGAGCCATTCACCGTAAAGCAGCATGGCTCCGAATAGGACAATCACCGGACGTGACGCGTTAATCGGCCCCTGGACAGTGAGCGGCAGGTGTTTGATTGCTATATAGCCGAAGAGCCACGAGCCGAGCACGATTACAGATTTTCCGATAATTCTGATATGGCCGGTCCATGAGTTTCCGAGACCGAAATCGCCAGAGACGACAGCCGTGACGATAAACGGCAACATGAAGAGCGCGCCGAATACAGTGTTGAGCATCAGCACCATCAGCACGTCGTTGCCGCGCACAGAGAGCTTTTTGAAAACATCGTACAGTCCCAGGCACAAGGCCGAGAGCAAAGCTAAAACAATCCACATATGCACAAAATTTTCCGCAAAATTACAAAAAAATCGAACGTATCAGACCGTACGTATGTTAGAATATCATCAGAATTTAGAGCCGGTTCGGCAATAAATGTTAACGCCAGGGCGGTCAGTCTTTGAGTGATTTTTTTCATACGACG
>CAMWUD010000051.1 GCA_947177365.1 uncultured Porphyromonadaceae bacterium
CAGCGAGTTTATGGACAAGGTAGAGTCGAGAATCATCAAGCCTACTGTCGAAGGCCTGAAGTCCGATGGTATAGTTTATCGCGGTTTTATCTTCCTTGGTCTTATCAATGTAGGCGGCGAGCCTATGGTCATAGAATACAATGTGCGTATGGGCGACCCCGAGACTGAGGTTGTGATGCCCCGTCTGGCTTCCGATCTGGTCGACCTTGTGGAAGCAGCTGCCAGAGGCAATCTCGCTGATGTTCCGGCTGAGCATGATCCGCGCACAGCCGTCACAGTCATGGCAGTGTCCGGAGGTTATCCCGGCTCATATCCCAAGGGCAAGGTCATCAGCGGCGAACTCTCGCCCGAAGGAAGTCTTGTGTTCCATGCAGGCACGGCGCTTGATGCCGACAACAGGCTGGTGACCTCCGGCGGACGTGTGCTGGCCGTCACATCACTTGCCGAAACAGTGGCAGCTGCCCGTGAAAAATCCTATAAAGCCCTTGAAAACATCTGTTTCGAAGGTCTTTACCGTCGTGGCGACATAGGATGTGACATACTTGAAATGATGAAATAGCATATACTGTTTTGCTACCGCTGACAAAATATCTGCATTCACGGTTCAATGCGGCGCTTGCGTTGCTGATAATGATAGTCGGAGCATGGCTGAGTTTCAGCCATGTCGACATACTCGCGTTTGCAGGTGACAAAGGCTTTGCGCTACCGTCGGCTATCGAGTGGTTTAGCGATAGTCTTATGTCGTTCTGGGCCAATGTCATCTGCAATCTGCTTATAGTGGCTCTGATGATATGGATCAACCGCAGTTATAATTTCATCAAGGCCATGACTCTGCTGTATGTGAGTTTTTTTGCTTTCATGCAGCTTTCCACGCCTGACCTGCTTGACGAATTCTATACGGGTACAGTACTCTGTATGGTCCTTCTGTTCTGTACAGGCTTGCTTTTCAGTTGTTTCGGTCAGCGGACGCCGGATTCCATGCGGAAAGTGTTCATGATATTCTTTCTGCTCTCGGCAGGAACGGCCACGCAGTATGTATATGCCGGTTATATGCTTGTGTTCATTACCGGCTGCATACAGATGCGGATATTCTCGCTGCGTACGGTTCTGGCAGCCGGACTGGGTATGCTTACGCCCTGGTGTCTGATGATAGGCTCCGGACTTATAGAGACCGGAGAACTGCATCTGCCTGCGTTTGAAAGCATATTTACGGCTATAGATATGGCAGAAACCATGGTATTTCTGCTGACGGTTCTGTTTACGGCATTATTGCTTTTGTCAGGCATGGTTCTTACATTCTTCAAGGTTCTGACCTATACAGCCCGCAGGCGGTCGTTCAATGGTGTGATGACAGTGATGTCGGTGTTTACCATGGTGGCTATGCTGATAGACTATACCAATATGGTGACATACGTACCGACACTTAATGTCTGTGCGGCCTTTGCCGTAAGTCATTTCTTCGCTGTTCATAATACAGAGAAATCATATGTGGCGATTCTGTCGCTTTATCTTGTATACATAGCTATTTTCGTATGGAAAATCGTACTCTGAACATAATAGTGGAGCGTCATGTGCCGTTTCTGGCCGGACTGCTTGAACCGTACGCCAATGTGCGTTATCTCGATTCCTCTGAAATCGATGTGGAGAAGATGCGTCCGACCGACGCGCTGATTACTCGTACACGTACAAAATGCGACCGCGGGCTGCTGGAGCTTTCACGATGCAGCTTCATAGGTACAGCCACCATAGGCACCGACCACATAGATACCGATTATTGTGCCTCGCGGCATATAGCGGTGGTGAACGCACCGGGTTGTAATGCTCCGGCGGTGGCGCAGTATGTGATGTCGTCGATAGTCCATATGTCCAACCGTCCGCTGTCGCAGTATACTCTCGGCATTGTGGGTGTGGGGCATGTAGGCTCGATAATTGAGAAATGGGCCAGAGCTTTCGACATGCATGTGATGCTCTGTGACCCGCCTCGTCAGCGTGCCGAAGGCGGTGACTGCTGGAGCACACTCGATGAAATAGCAGAACGCGCGGATATCATCACCTTCCATACTCCGCTTACCCGTGAGGGAGATGACGCCACATTTCATATGGCCGATGCAGCTTTCTTCGACAAACTGCGTCGTGCGCCGCTGATAATCAACAGTGCACGCGGCTCTGTGGTAGATACCGATGCCCTTGTTGCCGCCCTCGACAGCGGCAAAGTGTCGAAAGCCGTGATAGACTGTTGGGAGAACGAACCTGAGATAAGTAGGGAACTTCTTGAGCGCGCGGCCATAGCGACACCCCATATTGCAGGATATTCTCATGAAGGCAAGGTACGCGCCTCGCAGATGGTGCTCGACGCGCTTACAAATTTCTTTACTCTCCCGCGCATCTCGCTCGGTATGAGTGTCAACATGAAGGTTCCGGCGAGTGTGAGAGTACGTGACCTTGTGCAGTCGTACAACCCGATGAGCGATACGGCGACCTTGAAGGCTCAGCCTGAGAAATTCGAGGAACTGCGCGACAGCTACAAATACCGCACAGAAGTAAAAGGAGGCAGGATTGACTGATGTACGGCAGACTGCACATATATTTTGTATTGCTATTTGTCTTCTTGCTGGCATCCTGCGGCGATGACGACCATTTTGAAGTGAGCGGCACCATTGAGGGCAATCCCACCTTCAACATGCGTTTCCATTACTATGGCGACGGTGCCTTGCACAGCGGAATTACAGCTTCGCGTGAAGGTAAGTTTCTGTTCAGAGGCTCTTCATCGCAGCCTGTGATGGTAGACATCTACGACAATGACTATCGTCTGATGGGGCGTCTGTACGCCCGTAACGGCGATGAAATCGAATGCGTGCTTGACCCAGGCAATCCTTACAAATCCACGTTCAAAGGCAACGAAGTGAACCGACGCTGGACATCCTTCATCAATGCCAATGCCGATGTGTTGTACCGCCCGGGCAGCGATGCCAACCGGCTGATTGCCGACTATGTGGCTGAAAACAAGTCGGATATAGTGTCGACTATGCTTCTTATAGGAAGTTTCGATGCATCAAGGGACATGGCTGCAGCCGATTCTCTGCTTCAGATGCTCGCACCCGAAGCCCGTCCGGCCAATTTCGTCGAAGGCTACGAATATCTCTTGCAGCGTGTGGCCGGAAAAGAGGCTATGCAGCCGGTATTGCCCATGACCTTTGCCGATAGCCGCGATTCGCTGCGTACGTTCAATCCGCGCCGCAGCCGTATGAATCTTATCGTTGTAAGTGACCGCAGCAGCGGGCGTCAGGATTCAATAGTGCCCGAACTGCGGCGTCTGCGAAAGGCATACAGCGACAGCAGTCTGTCGATTGTAGATTTCTCGACGGATGCCGATACGGCGCTGTGGAAACAGAGTATATCACGCGACAGCGCCACATGGCTTCAGGGCTGGGGTGCCGCTTCGCTGGCAGCTCCGGCCATAAGGCGTCTGGGTGTGCCGTCAGTACCCTATTTTATAGTGGCTGATTCTACCGGGCGCCAGATTTACAGAGGATTTTCACTCCGGCAGGCTGTGGCAACAGTCGGCAAAAAATAATTTGATATTATGTTAGTCAAGACCTACGGTGCGGCAGTGCAGGGAATCGATGCCATGATAGTGACCATAGAGGTGTCTATGGAGGCGCGTGGTTGGAATTTCACCATAGTCGGACTTCCGGATACGGCGGTAAAGGAAAGTCACGACCGCATCAATACTGCTTTGCGTGAATCTGGAATAAACCTGCCGCGGCGGGCGGTGGTGGTGAATATGGCTCCTGCCGATGTGAAGAAGGAAGGTGCCGCTTTTGACCTGCCTATAGCCATAGGTCTGCTTGCAGCAGCTGAGGTGATACAGGCTCCGGAACTTGAGTCCTGCATGATGATGGGCGAGCTGTCGCTTGACGGTCATGTGCGTCCGGTGCGCGGAGTGCTGCCGATGGCCATAGCTGCGCGTAAGGCAGGCTTCAGATATATGATAGTGCCGGAAGAGAATGCCACCGAGGCAGCTGTCGTGAACGACATCACTGTCTATGGGGTGAACCATATAATGCAGGTGCTGGAGATTCTGCAAGGCTGTCCGTCGGTATCCCCAGTTGAAGTGGATACAAGAGCCGAATTTGCTGCGGCACAGCAGGTTTTCGACTTTGATTTCAGCGAGGTCAAAGGTCAGGAGAATGTCAAGCGGGCCTTTGAGGTAGCCTGCGCCGGAGGCCACAATATCCTGCTTGTCGGACCTCCGGGGGCCGGCAAGTCGATGATGGCCAAGCGTCTGCCGTCGATTATGCCGCCGCTTACATTGCGCGAGGCCTTGGAAACCACCAAGATACATTCAGTGGCCGGACGTTTGCGCCAGGGTGCGCGTCTGCTCACCCACCGTCCGTTCCGCTCGCCGCACCATACCGTCTCGCCGGTGGCTCTTGTCGGAGGCGGCACAAATCCCAGACCGGGAGAAATATCGCTGGCTCACAACGGTGTGCTTTTTCTCGACGAACTGCCCGAATTCAGTCGCTCGGTACTTGAAGTGATGCGTCAGCCGCTCGAAGACAGGCACATAACCGTGGCCAGAGCAAAATACAACGTCGACTATCCGGCTTCGTTCATGCTGGTGGCCTCGATGAACCCCTGCCCCTGCGGCTACTATAACCACCCGACACGGCAATGCACATGCATGCCCGGTGCCGTCAGCAAATATCTCGGTCGCATTTCCGGACCGCTGCTCGACCGTATCGACCTGCAGATAGAGATTCTGCCCGTACCCTTCGAAAAACTGGCGCAGGCCGCTCCAGGTGAGCCGTCGTCGGCCATACGGGAGCGCGTAGTCAAGGCAAGGGCTATTCAGGCAGCCCGCTTCGCCGATGAGGAGCATATACACTGCAACGCCCAGATGAACAGCCGTCTGCTTCAGAAATGGTGCGCGATGTCGAAAGAGACAAGCGACATACTGCAGTATGCCATGGTGAAATTCGACATGAGCGCCCGTGCATACGACCGTATTCTCAAGGTTGCAAGAACAATTGCCGACCTTGACGGCAGCGATGAAATCATGCCTCACCATATGAGCGAGGCCGTGAACTACCGCAATCTCGACCGCTCTAACTGGGGAAATACCTACATGTAAATGAAAACAGACAGTCTTACAATAGCTTACGACGGAAAGCGGGCCGCATGCAATCTGACCGGACTGGGCAACTACAGCCGCTACACAGTGCAGGCCATGGCGTTGCACTATCCGTCGTGCCGTTACTTGCTTTATACACCGGCTGTGAAGTGCGGCGGACGTCTGGAAGAACTATTGGCCGGAGGCAATGTGGAGCTGCGTTTGCCGCAGTCGGCTACGGCAAAGCGATTCGGCTCGCTGTGGCGCACATTCGGCATACCCCGCGCACTCGGGGCGGATGATGTGGCCGTATACCACGGACTGAGCAATGAGCTGCCGCTCAACATCGTCAAGTCGGGCGTAGCCTCTGTTGTGACCATCCACGACCTGATTTACCGCCGGGTTCTGGCCGATTACAAGGCTATAGACAGGCGTCTGTACGACTACAAATACCGCCGTTCGGCGAAAAATGCCACCAGCGTGATAGCCATAAGCGAATGCACCCGGCGCGACCTGATAAACGACTACAATATCGACCCTGCAAAAATTGATGTGATATACCAGGGCTGCGACCCCGTGTTTTTCAACAAGGCAACACAGGCTCAGTGCGCCGGACTTCGGCAGCGGCTTGGCTTGCCCGAACGCTATATAGCATGCGTAGGCACAGTGCAGAGCCGCAAGAACCAGCTGCTTGCCGTAAAGGCGCTGCGCGGGCTTCCCGACGATGTGGTGCTTGCCATAGCCGGAGGACGCGACAAAAACTACGGTGCCGAGATAGACCGCTATATAGCGGCCAAGCGACTCGGCGACCGTGTGAAATGGCTTGGCCCCGTGTCGTGGCCCGACCTGCCTCTGCTTTATGCCGGAGCTGTATTCTCAAGTTATACCTCGCGCTATGAAGGTTTCGGCATACCGCTGGTAGAGTCCATTGCATCCGGCACACCGGTGGTGGCCGCTACAGGCTCATGTCTTGAAGAGGCCGGCGGACCGGGTGCGCTGTATGTGGCTCCGGACGATGTCGACGCCTATGTGGACGCCGCCCTGCGCCTGCTCGACAATCCGTGGCTGCGCGACAAGATGGCCGGACAGGGAGCAAGGCATATACGAAAGTTCAACACCGGCGATTTTGCCAAGAAAACCATGGCATGCTATAAGAAAGCCATCATTGATTCTTTAGATTTATTATGAAAAAGACCCTACTGATAATTGGCGCCGGAGGTTTTATCGGCGGATTTATTGCTGAAGAAGCCCTGCGTCGCGGATATGACACCTATGTAGGTGTCAGGGCGAGTACATCGCGTCGTTATCTGCAGAATCCGGCTCTGCATTTTGTGGTATTCGACTATGACAATCCGGAGGCTGTGGCCGAAACCATCCGCAGTTCACGACCGGAGTCCGGCCGCTGGGATTACATAATCTGGAACCTCGGTGCCACCAAGTGCAGCAATTTCAGTGATTTCAACAAGATCAATTTCTGCTATCTGCGCGACTTCACCGAAGTGCTGATAAAGGAGCAGTGTCTGCCGGAGCGTTTTCTGTTCATGAGTTCGCTCAGCGCCGTCGGCCCGGCTGATGAGAAGGACTACTCGCCCATCACATCGCGGACGATACCGAATCCGAACACCCGCTACGGACTGTCGAAAATCAAGGCCGAGACATATCTGGAGACAAAGCCCGAAGTCCCCTGGATTATTTTCCGTCCGACCGGTGTCTACGGTCCTCATGAGCAGGACTATCTGATGATGATCAAGAGCATAGACTCACACTTTGATTTCGGTGTAGGATTCCGGCGCCAGATGCTTACGTTCATCTATGTGGAGGATTTGGTCAACGCCATGTTCGACGCCTTGGCGGCAGGAGTGTTGAAAAAGAAATATATAATCAGCGAAGACCGTGCCTATACACAGAAGGAATTCCGTGAAATAGTGTCGCGCCGACTTGGCGGCAGATGGGTGCTGCCGCTGCGCCTGCCCATGTGGGCGGTGTATGCTGCTTCGGTCGTGGCCGAGAAGTGGGGTATGATACGTCTGAAACCGTCCACACTCAACCGCGACAAATATAAAATCATGAAGCAGCGCAACTGGAATTGCGATATATCCGATGCCCGGCGAGACTTCGGATTCTCGCCCAAGTATTCGCTTGAGCGTGGTATTGACGCGACAGTGGCCGCATATCTCGAAAGCAAGCGCAAGGCGAAGGAGGGCGGCAGATGAACTCCCGCCGTACACCTCTGTGGATGACGGTGGTGATAGTGCTCTGCGCTTTGCCGGTATTCGCATTCCCTACCCTGCTCGGCATGTTGCCCGATGAATCGCCGCTGGCTCCCTTTGTATGGTTCTATCCGCTGTACGTGCCGGCTGCAGCCGTGTGTGCGTGGCTCTGCTATCCGTCGCGCCGCGAGCTCAGCTGGATTCTGCTGGTGCTGATGATTCTGACACATGCCGCCTTCTGGACAGCCGTTCTATATCAGTAATTTAAGTTTCGCAAGCTCACTTAAGGTTTGAAGGTTAAGAGGTTAAAGGGTTATGTATATATACTGACTATAGAAAACGGATATCTTTCTACGATTGGAGATTAATGAACTATATTAAAAAACTATAACCCCATAACCCCATAACCCTCAACTTTCGCTTGCGAAAGTTGAATCAGTAAGAAATATGGAAGAAGAACTACATGATTATATCGAAGAGCATATCAGCGCCGAACCCGAGCACCTGGCGCGGCTCTACCGCCATACTCAGCTCAACCGTCTGTACCCTCGCATGTGCTCCGGACATATGCAGGGGCGTATGCTCAAGATGCTCACACAGATGATAGCGCCTGCCCGGGTACTCGAACTGGGTACATTCACCGGCTATTCGGCTCTGTGTATGGCCGAAGGCATGCCTGAGGACGGCGAGCTGCATACCGTTGAAATCGACGATGAGTATGCCGACGACCTGCGGGAACTGTTCGCTTCCTCGCCCGGCGGCGAACGGATAACGCTGCACATAGGCGATGCGCTGGAGGCTTGCGACAACCTGCCGGGGCCATGGGATCTTGTGTTTATCGACGCCAACAAGCGCCATTATCCCGAATACTATCAGGCCATATTGCCCAAAGTAAGGCAGGGCGGCTATATCATAGCCGACAACACACTCTGGTCGGGCAAGGTGACCGGAGAGAGCCATGACGCCCAGACCGATGCCATCCGACGCTTCAACGACCTCGTGGCCGGAGACGACCGGGTAGAGAAGGTCATACTGCCCTTGCGCGACGGCATGACCATAATCAGAAAACTCTGAGTGTAAAACTGTTAGGTTAATAGCGGTATCTTGGCACCGAGCGGCGAACCCGGATATACACCACCGAATAGAGGCTTGCGAGCATTATGCCGCCTATAGTCTGGGACAGCCATCCCGGAGGAACCACCACATCGAACATCTCAAGTACTATCATCAGCGAGGCCAGTATCAGCAGTATGATACTGATTTTGTAAGCGCGTTTCATAGTTGCAGATATTGGAAAGTTTTTCAAATCAGTGTATTCTAAAACAATCGCCGGCGGCGGGTGGTTGCTGTTTTTTTCGCTGTTTTTTTTGCAGATAGCGCTAAAAAACGTAAATTTGTGGTCTATAACCCAATATCTCACATTATCATGAAACCTTTCAAAAAATCTGGACCCGGATTTGTGGCCATGCTGCTTATGGTGCTTGTCATGGCCGCCACACTGTCGTCGTGTTCGAAATATGGCGACAGACGCGAGGAACTGCTCTCTCACGTCAACGACAAAGCTATTGCTGTGATGACACTCAATCCGTCGGTGTTTATCGAATCGGCCGGAGGCAAGACCGACAAGGATGAAATCACCATGCCCCCGGTGGTGGAAAAACTGATGAAAGACCTGCTTTCAAAGCGGCAGCGACGCTCTGTATCATCGCTGGCCGAAGTCAGAGGTCTGAATCTCAAGAGCGCTGTATTGGCTGTTTACAACAGCGATTACAGTAGTGTCGGCGATGGTATTCAGCCGGTGTTTCTGTGCAGTGTGACAGACGCCGATGAATTTGCCAAATGGCTGGAAGACCGCAATCTCTATGAAGACAAGGAAGGCGACTACCGCTGCTTCAGTGGCAAGGGAATCGATGCCGTTGTAGTGATATGCGACGATGTGGCATATATACTTCCCTTTGTGGACGATACAGGCGATGCTGCCGATATGGTGAAAGATATGGAACGCGACTGCCGCAGCCGCAGTCTGGCTTCATGGAAAAGCTCATATCTGGCCGACAGCGACAAGGCTGCCTCGGCTCTGGTGTTTCTCGAAGAGATTTCCGAAAGGGATATCGCAAAGTTCTACAACAATAAGGTAGTAAACGACAATGCCAATGTATTGGCTTTCGAGCTGAAACTCGATGGGCTGCACCTTACAGCGGCCATGAACATACTCGACCGCGACGGAAAGCCGGCCGATATAGTGTCGGAGAGCGCTCTGGCCCCGCTGAATCCGTCGGTGGCGGAACTCTATGCCACAGGCTTCGACTTTTTCTCAGCCATGTCGCTGCAGGGCAGTCTGATGGAAGGAATAAAAGACGAAGTTATGAAAGACATCAGTCGCGACCTTATGAAAGCCCTCTTCGGCGAGGATATAAACAAATACGACACATACAGTTACGACACATACTGGGGTTACATGAACTACTCCAATCCGATGCGCGACTCGCTCCGCAGTCTGGCTTCCTCTCCCGACTTCATCCGGCCTATGAAAAAGATTTCGGCTGTAAGTCTGGGCATGGGTGTGAAAAAAGATGCGGATTTAAGTTTCAGAAATCCCGAGAAGATGTTTGAAATGTTCAATCTGGGGCTGTCGGCGGCTTTCGATGATGAGAAGGCCGCAGCCGCATACTACAAGGCTTGGCACGATATGAAACTGCCGGGCATGAACTCCGGAAAAGACTGCATTTCATTCAAGCCTCATGAATTGCTTGGCGCTGAACTGTATATGACCAGACGTAGCGACAATGTGATGCTTTCGACTGAAAAGGAAGGGGTAAAAGGCGGTCGCAGACTGCCGTGCGATATCGATGACGCAGTAGCTTTCGCTGCCATGGAACTGCCGAAAGACGGTGCTGTGATGAAGGCGTTGCCGGTGAAACTGGGCTTCGGTGTCACGGTGTGGGGCTACGCCACACGTCACAGTGCGTTGATAGATTTGACACTCACCGGCACGGAGGGCGGTTTACTGCTGAATATCCTCGAATTATGTCAGAAATTCAGCACATATGCCTCAGGCGACATGGCTGATGACTACGAGATGGTTGATGACGAAGATTTCGTTGAAGTCGAGGAAGTCGAAGTGGTCGAGGAAGTGGCAGCCGATACCGCCTGGGTGGCGAGGGAATAATAATTCATAAAATAACATTCCAAAATATCATAATCATGATAAACAAAATCAAAACAATCACTTTTGCCGCTGTGGCTCTGCTGCTGGCGGCATGTTCGGGAGGCAAGGACCGCAGCGGCGACGTGCGTACCGAACTCATGGGCTATGTGCCCGACAAGACAGCAGTGGTAGTGTCGTTGAATCCACAGAAAATTCTCCGCAGTGCCGGAGGCGACTGGACAGAGGACGGCGGCATCGTACTTGGCCCGTATATCGAAGAATGCGTGAACTCCTTCGGAAAAGATATAAAGGACATCGAGCCGGACGTGGCAAAATATCTGAAAATAAAGGGCCTCAATCCGGAATCTTTCCTGGTGGCCACAGACGGAAGCATGTACAAGTGGTATATGCTTGCTGCCGTGCAGGACAAGAATGGCGTTATGGACTATGTCCGCAAGACCGATGAAGACGCCGAATTTGAAAGCAAAGGCGACTATGAGGTGTTCGGCGAAAGAAGTTCGTTCCTGCTGATTGACAACGCCGATAATCTTATGTGGGTGGTACAGGACGAAGACGCCGACGAGGCTGTGAAGACTGTGAAGAACATCAAGGCACGCGCAGCCGAGAAGGCAATGCCCGAATGGACTCATGCCTATGTCGGCAGCGGTGACAACGCGTTCGCGGCTCTCGGCAGTTTTGATGCCCTGGGCATAAATCTGGCCGGACTCCTGAAGATGCTGAGTGTACCCGAGAATCTGCTTGGCGGCGATATTTCATACATGGCCTTGGCATACAGCGAAAAAGACCGCAAAGCCAATGGCAAGTTGCAGACACTCGACAGCGAAGGCGCCAACGTGAGCCTGCTCAATCAGAAAATCTATGACAACGCCGACCTGTCGGCCATGGACCTTCTGCCTGCGGTATGCAATTCCAAGATGGGCTTAGGTCTTCGCGGCAGCGATCTGCTGTCATATATTCCGCTTCTGAGTGAAGAAATCGGCAATCCCGCAGTTGTGGATGTGGTAGAGAATATTGTATCCGTGGCCTTCGGTGTGGGATCTGTCGACAATGCCGCTGTGAATGTCGCCATGTATGGGGCGCATGCCATGACCGAGTTCCCGGTCAAAGGCGGTGCTGTGGTTGTG
The DNA here is from genome assembly GCA_947177365.1 of uncultured Porphyromonadaceae bacterium. Lineage (GTDB taxonomy): Bacteria > Bacteroidota > Bacteroidia > Bacteroidales > Muribaculaceae > CAG-873. Next base: position 11,617 of record CAMWUD010000051.1, read on the forward strand.
AAGTCCAAACCCGGCAAGAGCGCGGACCTTCTTTCTCTTATTGCTGAAAACGTACCCGGCATAGCTACTGTCGACGACAGCACACTCAGACTCGATGTGCCGAAGAGCGGCATGAAGGGTCTTGAAGCTGTATATTTCAGCCGTCAGGGCGATGCCGTTGTGATAAGCACCGAGAACCTCAAGGCCGGAAACACTCCCGCCGGCGCTCCTGCCCGCACACTGGCATACAGCGTTGCCGACGGCAAGGTATACGGCGACAGCGGCAAGTTTGCCTTCGCTGCCGAAATGCTCAAGTCCAGCACCGGACGCTGGGACAGCGACGGCTTCTTTACCGAAGTAGAGTTTACCGACAAATGTCCCGGCATGCTTGCATTCATCTGCAAGCTTGTCAATGTGTATGCGGCCGATGTCATCGATGCGGCCGATGCAGCCGAAGTCGAGGAGACTATTGTTGAAGAATTTGTAGACTGAAATGCAAAGAATCGAAAGTATTACTTTTGAAAATACCCTCCCGGCGGTTTTCCGCCAGGTAAGCGGCGACTCCGCCATACATCAAAGCGATGTGTGGCGGAGTCGCTGCTCCTTTGTCCGCCCGCAGGTCTACATGGTAGAGGCTGCTTCGGGCACGGGCAAGTCGTCGATGTGCAGCTTCATCTATGGCAACCGCACGGACTACGAAGGCACCATACTGTTCGACGGCAAGGATATACGCGGCTACAACATCAACGACTGGTGTGAGCTCCGTCGCCGTCATTTGGCTCTTCTGCCTCAGGAAATGCGGCTCTTTCCCGAACTGACAGTCCGCGACAACATTATGCTCAAGAACCGCCTGACCGACTTCCGCAGCGAGAGCGACATACGCAGCTTGCTCGACCGCTTCGGCATACTCGACAAATACGAAGTACCCGCCGGACTCCTCTCCATAGGCCAGCAGCAGCGTGTGGCCATAGTCAGAGCCATATGTCAGCCCTTCGATTTTCTCCTCCTCGACGAGCCGGTGAGCCATCTTGACCGCGACAACAACCTGATTGCCGCCGAGATGGTGATGGAATCCGCCGCCGCGCAGAAAGCAGCCGTGATAGCCACTTCTGTCGGAAATCCGCTGCTGCTCGGCGCCACCGGCACAGCCGTCACTGAAATTAAACTGTAGATACCTATGGTCTGGAACTTATTGAAAAAAAATATATCGGTGGCTCAGATTGCCGGATATGCGGTGGCCAACCTTGTGGGGCTGGCCATAGTGCTCTCTGCCATCTGTTTATACTGCTATCTGCGCAGCGCGTTTTAGGAGAGAGATTCCATAGACGGCTCCGACTATCTGATCATAAA
>CAMWUD010000052.1 GCA_947177365.1 uncultured Porphyromonadaceae bacterium
ACCACCGAGATCTACACGCGTAAGATCGTCGGCAGCGTCAGTTGTGTATAAGAGATTGAGACAGGCGCACGGCGGAGTTCCTGCGTATGACCGACGGCCACACCGCTGTGTTTACAAAGGAGATGCCTGTAAGCGTGGCCTCCGCCCTGATCGGACGCCTGCATCTCGAAGAAGTGGACTTCAGCAAGACATCAGGCCAGGGCCTTGTGGCTCCCGGACGCTTCTCTCTCGAATGCGATGTCAACACAAGCGGACAGGTGTCGATAGGCGCCGACCAGCTCGCAGCCGGACAGACAGCGCTTGTGGAGCTTGTCACCACCACCACACCGAACAATGCAAAAATCCTTGCAGTCACCGGTATTGTAGACCCGAAAATCGACATAGAACCCACCGGAATTGAAATCAACGACATCCCCGACTGTCTTTCAGAGGAAGGCAACGTGCTGGATATCGAAAACCCGAGAATCGCATTTACGGTATACAACAGCTCGCCCGTCGACATAAACCTCAATGCCACACTTTCGGCGGTTGACCGCAATGGTGTGAGCCGTCAGACCATGATCGGCGACGCCAACGGCACTGCACCTATCGTAATCCGCGGCGGTCGTACGACAGAATTTGTCCTTTCGCGCCGTCCGCTCCAGACCGCCGGAGCAGAGAACATCGTGGTGGAGGATCTCGGTGAACTTATCAGTACAATTCCCGACCGCTTCGATTTTGACAACATAGTTGCCAAGGCACTCCCCGAAGTAGTGACCATGCAGCTCGGCATGGATTATACCTACGACTGTGATTATGAAGCCGTGGTGCCTCTTGCCTTCGGAGCCGACCTTCGTCTGCTGTATAAAAAAGACGATTGCGGCTGGAACGAGGACCTTTACAAATACAACTTCAACCAGGTGCAGGTGACGGTGGACGTAGTCAGCACCATGCCCATGGATCTTGCTCCGTCGGTAACGGCTCTTGATGCCGCCGGCAACGAGATAGACGATATAAGCGCGGTAATCGAAGGAAGTGTGGCACCGGGTACAATAGAGCAGCCGGCCACCTCGCCGCTGAAAATTGTCTTGAGCAGCACTGCCGAAAATCTCGGACGTCTCGACGGCATCCGTATGGAATTTGAAGGAACTACCGATGCAGCGCATGTAGGTAAGAATCTGAACAAAGCCCAGTCTCTTGAGTTCAATAACATACGTATTAAAATCATAGGCGGTGTGACCGTGGATCTTAATTGAAAACCATGAAAGCAATCAGAACATACATAATCGCGGCGGCGGCAGCTGTCGCATTCACCTCCAACGCCCAGGAGGCCGCACGCAGCGCGTACTTTCTCGACGGATACAGCTATCGCCACATGCTCAATCCGGCTCTCGGCAACGACAACAATTACGTGTCCATACCGGCACTCGGCAATGTCGGCCTCGGCATGGCATCCAACGTGGGTGTGAACACCTTTTTATATAAGACGGCACCCGGAAGCCAATACAGCCTGACCACATTCATGAGTCCGACCGTGGATGCAGCCACCTTTCTGAACAAACTTGGAGAGCGCAGCCGTATCACCGCCGATGTGAATCTGACAGTTCTTTCGGCCGGATTCAAAGCCTGGAAAGGATATAATACCGTTACAATCGGTGTACGTACCGACATAGGCGCATCGTTGCCGAAAGACCTCTTCCGCTTCATGAAGCTCGGACAGACCGGCGACGACACCAGATACAGTTTCAAGAATCTCGCGCTAAGAGCCGATGCCATGGCGGAAATCGCCTTTGGTCACAGCCGCAACATACTGCCGGGACTTGAAGCCGGCGCGAAATTGAAATTTCTGCTCGGCATAGGAGGCGTATCTGCCAAAATCGACAGGATGGATGTGCGTATGAGCGGTGAACAGTGGCTCGTGAACGCCAAAGGTTCGGTGGATATCGCCGCAGGTTCCGGCCTTTACCTCCCGACCAAGCAGGAGGCCGGTGTGGAATATGACAACGCCGACCAGGCCGACCTGATAGAATGGGGCGACATGGAGTACAACAACTTCGGACTGTCGGGCTTCGGCATGGCCATCGACCTCGGTGCCACGTACGATTTGCCGGCTCTGCCCGGACTTCAGCTGTCGGCAGCCCTGACCGACATCGGCTTCATAAGCTACAGCCATGCGGTGCGTGGCGCCACCTCCGATGTGTCGTGGACATTCGACGGTTTCAGCGATGTGGCCTTCGACAAGAACCAGCCGGGCTATCAGGACAACAAGCTCAGCGAGCAGATAGACAACCTGTGGGATGACCTTGAAGATGTGGTCAACTTCCACCGCACTGCTTCCGACGGCTCGTTCTCGCGCATGCTCGGCACCACACTCCGCCTGGGTGCGGAATACAAAATGCCCTTCTATCAGAAACTTACCGGAGCATTCTTGTTCTCAACCCGTATGGCAGGCGTAAGCTCCTGGACAGAAGGCCGCTTCTATGCGAATGTAAAACCGACAGGCTGGTTCGACGCATCTGTCAACTACGGAGCCGGAACTTTCGGTTCGTCGTTCGGCTGGATGATAAACTTCCATCCCCGTGGATTCAACTTCTTCATAGGCAGCGACCATCAGTTCTTTAAAGTCACACCGCAGTTCCTGCCGGTGGGTCGTGCGTCGGCGCAGCTGAACATCGGCTTCAACGTAACCTATTGAGCCGTGACAGCATACTTGCGTTTTGCGTCTAAGAGCAGGCTCTAAAAACAAAGGCGTAACTCGAAAATATTTGCAGGATTATATAAAAATTACTAACTTTGCACGCTTGTTGCCCTCAAGTCTATTGTGTCGGGGCAACAGGCGTGCATCAATTTTATTGAATATATTTAAGGTAAATATCATATTCTTGCAAGACATGAAAGCTATAAAAACCACAGTTGCGATAGCGTTGGCGGCCTGCATGTGTGCCTGCACCTCGCCTAAGAAGGTGCCGTATCTGGTAGATGCCGACCAGCTTCCGGCCGAAGTACTCCAGTTGCCGGCTCCGATTTCCGACCCCGTGCTTGGCCCGGGCGACCTTCTGAATATCGAAGTGACCGGAACATTGCCCACCGCGCTGGCTCCGTTCAACAAAGGCCAGTATGTGAGTCCGGACGGCGTAATCACGACAACCACATCAAGAAACACCACCACCCAGGGCTCCGGCGCCGAAGTCAACACTCAGTACTATCTGGTTGACAACAAAGGTGATATAGATTTTCCTGTGTTGGGCAAGATTCATGTTACCGGTCTTACCAAATCGCAGCTCATAGAAACCATCACCAACGACATCTATCCCAAGTATGTCACCGAACGTCCGACGGTAGATGTCCGTCTGATGAACTTCCGCGTGACAGTATTGGGTGCGGTAGGTTCGCCCGGTGTGATTCAGAGCAAGAACGAGCGGATGAACTTTCTGGAAGCCATAGCTCTTGCAGGCGACTTGAACATCAAGGGTGAGCGAGAGAATATCATGCTCATACGTACGAATGCCGACGGCTCGCGTGAAGTACACCGGATGAACATACACGACAAGAACCTGCTTCTTTCGCCCTATTTCAACCTCCAGCAGAACGACTTCATCTACGTGGAGCCGAACCCGTCGATGCGTCAGAACGCATGGCAGCTCAACAGCGCTGTAGGAGCCACATCGGCTGTAGTCGGCACGATATCGTCGGTGGCCGCACTTGTGATAGGTATCATCAACCTCGCCAAATAATAATCCACAACCAGAAAAATTAAATGTCACACGAAGACAATCTCAACAACAGCGAAGAGCAGAAGCTCGACTCCGGTTTCGACATCATCGGCCTGCTGCTTGACTATGCCTCGAACTGGAAGTGGTTTCTGCTGAGTGTGGTAGTGCTGCTGGCCGGCGCGTACTATTATATCGCCACCATTATACCCACTTACCAGGTATCCGCTTCAATCTACCTCAATGACGAAAGCGCAAGCGCCAAAAACAACGCCGTGACATTCGGTAACGGCGACCCGCTGCTTTCAACCAAAAACTTCATTGACCAGACGGAAATCGAAATTCTCAAATCAAGAAACAACCTGATACATATCGTAGACAGCCTGAATCTTGCTTATACATATTATAATGTGGGCAAGATGCGCGATGTGCCCACCTATAACACATCGACAGTGCTGATGACAGTCGACTCGGCTTCGCTGCGCACTCTTTCGGCTCCGATTACTGCCGAAATCACAGCGGCTGGCTCGGAAAAATACGATATTAAGGTGTCGACTTCCTATCAGGGTCAGAAAGAAGAGAAAGAACTGAAGGAAACCACACTGCCCGCCAAGGTAGAACTTTCGCAGGGTCTTGTGACTTTCACCCGCTCGGCCACAGCGTCGGAGATGACAGTTCCCGAAAAGGTGGTGGCCGTGAATCCGATGCGTGCGGCAGGCGCTCTGTCGGGAGCGTTGAACATTGCCTACGCGCAGAATTCCGGTACGATTCTCCGTATCACCGTCAACACCGACATCATACCCGAAGGTGTGGATGTGATCAACGCTTTGCTCGCATTCTATAACCAGCAGATAATCGAAGACAAAAACCGTTCGGCCATCCAGACAGAGGCGTTCATTCTCGACCGTCTGAAAATGATTGCCGGTGAGCTGCGCGATGTGGAAGACCGTCTGAAGGACTACCGGCAGGAGCATAATATCACCAATCTGGAAGCTCAGGCTTCGATGAATCTGAGCCAGAAGAGCAGCAATGAAATTCAGATTGCCCAGGTTTCGGCGCAGATTGAGATGCTCAACACTCTGGGTACGATGGTGTCGCAGAACGGCGAGTACACCCAGTTGCCCGTGCTTGCCGACAATGCAGCCCTGCAGGGTCTGATTGAAAGCTACAACAACAATGTGTCGAAGTATAACCGCCTGATTCAGGGCAAGAACCTCGATAATCCCGATGCCTCGATGATTCAGGCACGTGAGGAACTCAACGCCCAGAAGAGCCGTATCCTGTCGACAATCAGTTCGGCACGCCGCAATCTCGAGTCGCAGCGCGCCACCCTCTACGCTCTGTCGAGCCGCAGCGCCGGACAGCTCGCAGCCGTGCCGACAGTCGACAAAGGCCTTAACGAGATTTTCCGTGAGCAGCAGGTAAAAGTCAATATCTATACCTTCCTGCTCCAGCGTCGTGAGGAAATCGCCCTGCAGAAGACTCTGGCCACACCTACCGCCCGTCTGATCGACGACCCGATGGGTTATGGCCCGGTAGCGCCCAAGACCAGCATGATTTATGGTATAGCGCTGCTTATCGGCCTGCTCATTCCCGCGCTTGTGATATTCCTGCGCCGCATGCTTTTCCCGATATTCAAAGATCAGGACGAACTCGAACGCATGACATCGATTCCTATCATCAGCGAAATCTGCGAGGATCCGTCTAAGGAAAAATTACCGATTGTGGTAGGCGAGAATGTAAGCACACCTATCGCCGAACTATTCCGTCTGCTTCGCAACAACATCAGCTTTACCCGCAACGGCGGAGAGAAAAAGGTGATACTTGTGACCTCAAGCATCTCGGGTGAAGGCAAGACATTCATAGCCACGAACCTTGCCATGACATACGCACTTTCCGGCAAGCGTGTGATAGTAGTCGGCATGGACATCCGTCGTCCGGCTCTTGCCCACCGCTTCGGGCTGAACAACCAGACCGGTGTGACTACGTTCCTTTCCGGTCAGGAGCGCAACGTCACCAACCTGGTTCACCAGAGCGATGTCAATCCCAACCTCTACGTGCTGCCAGCCGGTCCGATACCGCCGAACCCGAATGAGCTTCTGCTCAGCGAAAACATGCAGCGTCTGATGGATCAGCTCCGTCACGACTTCGACTATGTGATTATCGACTCGGCTCCTATCGGCATCATCAGCGACGCGTTCCTGGTGATACCTTACAGCGATATCCAGCTTTTCGTCACCCGTGCGTCGTATTCGACAAAACGCGGTCTGAAGGTGCTTCACAGTGCTGTGACGAACCACAAGCTCAAAGAGGTGTACATTGTGCTCAACGGCGTGAACATGCGCAGCGGCTCGTATCTCTACCGCCGCTACGGCACATATGGCCACTATGGCAAGGCCAGCCGTGCCTATGGCTACGGATATGTAAACGAAGGAAACAAGAAAGAGTGATTGCACATGTAATCCATCAAAAAAATAACAAAAGCGGACGGCTGACAAAGCCGTCCGCTTTTTTTTATCGCAAAAAACACAAAATATCCCGACAAATCACTAACTTTGTGTATTCAAACGCCGCCGACCATGAATGAAGAAGCATTAAGTCAATTATATCTCAAAGATACCGCGTTTCAGGATCTGATGCAGAGCCGGGTCTTCAACGTGCTCCTTATCGCATCGCCCTATGATGCTTTCATGATGGAAGAGGACGGGCGCGTGGAAGAGCAGCTCTATTTCGAGTACGTGGCTCTGAATCTGAGTTCGCCGCCGCGGGTGTCGAGGGTGTCGCATGTCAGCGAGGCGCTCGAAGAGCTTGCGCGCAAGCACTACGACCTTATCATAGCCATGCCGGGTGTCGACCTGTCGGAAACCTTCGACGGCGCCCGCAGAATCAAGGCATTCGACCCTGCGATTCCGATTGTGGTGCTGACGCCTTTCAGCAAGGAAGTGTCGCGGAGATTGAGAAACGAAGACCTGTCGAGCATCGACTACGTATTCTCATGGCTCGGCAATATGGACCTGCTGCTTGCAATCATCAAGCTTCTGGAGGACAAACTGAATGCGGCCGACATTGACAATGTCGGAGTGCAGATGATTCTGCTTGTCGAAGACTCGGTGCGTTTCTACTCGTCGGTGCTGCCGCATATATACAAATTCCTTCTGAAACAGTCGATGGCATTCAGCACCGAAGCGCTCAACGAACACGAGCAGATGCTGCGTATGCGTGGCCGACCCAAGGTGATGCTTGCCAGAGACTATGAAGAGGCTGTAGAGCTTTACGAGCGTTACGGCCAGCACTTTCTCGGAGTGATAACCGATGTGTCTTTCCAGCGTCAGGGAGCCAAAGACCCCAAGGCCGGACTGCGTCTGGTGGAGTATCTGCGGGCAAAAGACCCGACTTTGCCTGTGATAGTGGAATCATCGGAGACTCACAATGAAGCCGGAGCGAGGGCGCTCGGCACAACCTTCCTTGACAAAAATTCCAAGAAACTGCCTGTCGACCTCGGAGAGGCCATAATGCGCAATTTCGGCTTCGGCGATTTTATAATCCGCAATCCTGAAGACGGAAGCGAAATCATGACCATACGCAATCTTAAGGATCTGCAGCGTCGCCTGCCGGATATTCCCGACAATGCACTGTATCATCATGCGCTGAACAACGATATATCGCGCTGGCTCTACAGCCGCGCTCTGTTCCCAATTGCCGATGTAATCAAAGAACACCACTTCAACTCCATTGCCGATGCGCCCCAGGCCAGACAGCTCTTCTTCGACCTGATAGTAAAATACCGCAAGATGAAGAACCGGGGAGTCGTGGCTGTGTTCAAGAAAGACCGCTTCGACCACTACTCCAATTTTGCCCGCATAGGGCAGGGGAGTCTCGGCGGCAAAGGACGCGGTCTGGCTTTTGTGGATTCGATAATCAAGAAAAATCCGGTGTGCGACAATTTTTACGGCATGACGATAACGATACCCCGTACGGTTGTGCTGTGTACCGACATATTCGATGAGTTTATGTCGGCAAACAGGCTGTATCCCACCGCGCTGAGCAACATACCCGACGATGAGATACTTGCCCACTTTCTCTCCGCCCGCCTTCCCGAATCGCTAATAGAAGATTTCTTCGCTCTATTCGAGGTGGTAGACCGTCCGCTTGCCGTCAGATCTTCGAGCTTGCTCGAAGACTCGCATTATCAGCCTTTTGCGGGCATATACTCCACGTATATGGTGCCGTGTCATCCCGACCCCTATGAGCGCATGCGCATGCTTGGCGAGGCAATCAAGGGAGTATACGCATCGGTGTTCTACAAAGCGTCGAAAGCATATATGACAGCCACAAGCAATGTGATAGACCAGGAAAAAATGGCTGTGATAATACAGGAGGTCGTGGGCCATCAGCACGGCGACTGCTATTTCCCCTCACTTTCAGGAGTAGGGCGTTCGCTCAATTACTATCCGCTTGGCGATGAAGTGGCGGAAGACGGAGTGGCCGAAATAGCCATAGGCCTTGGAAAATATATAGTCGACGGCGGCGTGAGCCTTAGATTCTCGCCCCTGCACCCCGACAAAGTGCTTCAGACATCGACCATCGATCTGGCTCTGCGCGACACCCAGCGCTACCTCTACGTGCTGCCGACCAAGGACGAAGGACGTCAGTTCTCGGCCGACGATTCGTTCAATCTGCTAAAGGTGCCGGTGCAGCAGTACGCCGATACCGGGGTGCTGCGCTACATGGTGTCGACCTACGATGCCAACGACCAGATGATACACGACTACGAGTATGGCCGCGGACGCCGTATAGTGACATTCGCCAACATATTGCGCGACCGTGTCGTTCCGCTGGCTCCGGCCATCGACTTTATGCTCAAGCAGGGGCAGTCGGCAATGCAGCGTCCCGTCGAGATAGAATTCGCCTGCAATATCACACGTAATGCCGCCGATCCAAAGGAGTCGAAAGGCCATATATACTGGCTGCAGATACGTCCGATTATCGACCGCAAAGAACTTGTCGACGATGCCGCCCTCGATGTGGAAGAGTCGCGGCTGTTGCTCCGCAGCAACACCGCGCTTGGAAACGGACGAATCGACAATCTCCGCACTGTGGTGTATGTCCGCACGCAGGACTTCGACTCAGTCAACAACCGCGCGATAGTCGGAGAACTCAATGCGTTGAACCGCCGCTTTATAGAAAACGACGAGAACTATATTCTCATAGGTCCCGGGCGCTGGGGTTCGAGCGACGAAGCCCTCGGCATACCGGTACAGTGGCCCGATATATCGGCGGCGCGTCTGATTGTAGAGGCCTCGTTGCCCGATTACCGCATAGAGCCGAGTCAGGGCACACACTTCTTCCACAACCTGACATCGTTCGGAGTAGGATACTTCACAGTTGATCCGGCAAGTGATTCCGGCATGTATGACAGCCGATGGCTCGACTCTCTTCCGGCCGAATACGAGAGCCGTTTCCTGAGGGTGGTGAGGTTCGCCGCTCCTCTTGAAGTGGCGATAAACGGCAGACGGGGTGTCGGCATAGTGGTGAAACCGGACGAAAACGAGCAGTCTGAGTCCGGATATAATGAATAATAACGTTTGAACTATATTTTTTCAATGTCTTTCTTTTCAAAACTAAAACATGCTCTCGGTTTCGGCGACGACCTCAGCGATGAACTGATGAGCGATACCGAAGACGATGTGCCGGCGGCTACAGATGCTGACAGAACCGAGACTTCATCCGACACGCAGGCGGCTACGCAGGACGGCGAGGGCGAAACGGGCTTTAACCCACAGATGCGGAGCCGTATATTCGACCACGTGGTGGCTGTGTTCAACGGCGCTATGCCCGATTTCATCCGCAACTCTGTCGACACCAATGCCCAGAGCGAATATATATACAAGACACTTGACGACTCTATCAAAGAGTATTTCGACAGCTACGAGGCCGCTGTGGCAAAGCGCGTCGAGGCGGCGCATGAACAGCGGGGAAAGGAACTTGCATCGGAGATAGAGCGTATGCGTGCGGAGTCCAGAAAAATCGAGGACGACAGGAGCGCCATCAAAGAACGTCAGCTCAGTGCCGACCGCCAGAAGCGTGCGCTCGGCGACCGTGTCCACGAACTGGAACAGCAGCTCGGCGCCCTCGATGCAGAGCGGGAACAGCTTCAGCTCGAAAACAAATCGATGCTCAACAAACTGAAGGTAGCCAAGCTCCAGGGCAGCGACCCTGAGCTTGCATCGCGCTGCAAGGAGCTGGAGGAAAAGACAGCCGAACTGATTGCTGCAAATGAAAGCCTGCGGCAGGAGAATGCCCGTCTGCATGAAGCTGTCGACAAACAGAGCGACATGCATGCCATAAGCGAAGCCATGATGGGCGATTTGCGACAGTCTGCCGCCAAGTCGCGGGAGGAGCTTAACCGTCAGAAAGAGGCTTATGATGCCGCAGTGAAGGAACTTGAGCAGCTGCGTGAACGCCTGAAAGAGTCGGAGTCGCTCGTAAGCGACATGCGCGGACTCAACGAACAGCTGTCCGTAATCATGGCCGAGCTCGACAAGCGCGAGGCCAGAATCAACAAGCTGAAAAAAGACAAAGCCGAGCTGCGTCGTGAAGTCGAAGCACTCCGGGCTGTTACCGAAAGTGTCATGACAGAAGAAAATACAGCACCTTATGGCGGAGATACAGCGGCACCGGAGGCGTCGCCCGATACATTCCGGGCCGAAGCGCCGGCCGAGCCGGCTCAGGAGACGGTGAAGCGAGGCAGCCGTGCAGGCTCGCGTGTCCCCCGGATTACTGACGAGGCGCTTGATGAGGTCGAGAATCAATTCAACAGCGAACACTGGTCGACCGACACGCACGAAAGTTCCAGACCAAGCGCCGACAAAGACAGTTCGCGTCAGAACCGCCGGAAACACAATCCGGCCGATGATGTACAGCTGTCGCTATTCTGATATGTAACTAACTCTAAAACATATGAATCAAATGCGTATTCAGGCTCTTGCGGCCTTAATTACAGCCTCGGCAGCGGCCATAGCCGCTACTCCGGCAGAAGAAATCGCTCCTTATGTGTATCCCCGCAATGCAGCGGCCAAAGCACCGGGAATAAGCCAGATGCTTGACGCCGGCACTTGTCTGACACTGTCCGACGACGGCAAGGCCATAGAGCAGCGGGATGTCCGCAGCGGCAAAGTCACCGGCACATTCGTCGACTTGAAATCCACCAGAGAAAGCGTAATAGAGAGTGCCGACGGATTCCAGATAAGTCCGGACGGCTCCAAGGTGCTTATCTGGCGCAACGTTGAGCCTATCTACCGCCATTCGTTCACAGCAGAGTATTATGTCTACGAAGTGCGTTCGCGTCTTCTGCGCCCGCTTTCGACGACATTCAGCCGTCAGCGTATGGCAATCTTTGCTCCCAATTCGCGCATGGTTGCGTTCGTCGGCACCGACAATAACATCTACATCAAGAAACTCGACTATAACACCGAGGTGGCCGTGACCACCGATGGCGCGGTGAATTCGGTGATAAACGGAGTGCCCGACTGGACCTACGAAGAAGAGTTCGCCACCGACTGTTCCATGATATTTTCGCCTGACAGCGAGACATTCTGTTTCCTGCGTTATGACGAGAGCCGGGTGCCGATGTATTCGCTCCCTATATATGAAGGTACCTGTGAACCTAAGAAAGAGTATGCACTCTATCCCGGGGAATATAGTTATAAATATCCGGTGGCCGGTGAGCCGAATTCCGTCGTTTCGCTCCACAGTTATGATATAGACGAGCGGAAGCTGGCGGAAATCTCTCTGCCGGGAAGTTTCGAGTATATCCCGCGCATATTCTATACGCCGGAGGACAAGGTGCTTGCCGTGACACTCAACCGCGACCAGAACCGGATGGAGATATATAGCGTAAGTCCGGCGTCGAAAGTGGCCAAGAGTGTGTTCGTCGATGAGTCCAAGGCCTGGATTACCCCCGACACCTATGAAAATCTGACAGTATGTTCCGACGGATTTATTGTAAATTCATCGCGCAGCGGATTCGCTTCACTGTATAAATACAGTTTCAGCGGAGCCTTGCTCAAGACCGTGTGCGAGGAGCAGGCTGATGTCACAACGTGCTACGGACAGGATGCGGCCGGAAACATCTATTATCAGATTGCATCGCCTACGCCGCTCGACCGCACGGTGCGCCGAATGGACGCCAAGGGCAAGACGACCACTATATCGGAGAACGACGGCTGGAACATAGCTCAGTTCAGCAGCGATATGTCGTATGTGGTGATAAACCACAGTACAGCGACATCCGTGCCTGTATATACTCTGAAGAACAGCAGCGGAAACAAGATTCGTGTGCTTGAAGACAATGCCGCGTATGCCTCGAGAGTGGCTGATCTGCCGGTGCGCGAGTTCTTCACAGTACAGTCCGACGGCAATACCCTCAACGGCTATATCATTAAGCCGCGAGGCTTCAGCGAGTCGGGAAAATATCCTGTGATAATGGACCAGTACAGTGGTCCGGGTTCTCAGAGCGTCTGCAACCGCTGGCAGCTCGACTGGCAGCAGTATTTCGCCATGCAGGGCTTTGTGGTGGTATGTGTCGACGGACGCGGTACCGGCGGACGCGGCTCGGCGTTCCGCGAGGCAGTATATCGCCGCCTGGGATATTATGAGACCATCGACCAGGTGAATGCGGCCCGCTATGTGGCTGCGTTGCCGGGAATAGACAGTAAGCGCATAGGCATCTGCGGCTGGAGCTATGGCGGCTATGAGGCGCTTATGTGTGCCACTGTCAAGGGTTCGCCATATGCGGCAGCCTGCGCCATAGCGCCTGTGACCGACTGGCGCTACTACGACACTGTGTATGCCGAGCGCTATATGCTGACACCCCAGCAGAATTTCGAGGGTTATGAGGAGTCGGCTCCGCTCAACCGTGCGTCCGCTCTTGCTTGCCCGCTGATGCTGATGTACGGCACATCGGATGACAATGTGCATCCGGCCAATGCGCTTCAGTTCGCGTCCGCGCTGCAGAGTGCCGGACTGCTCTTCGACATGATGGTGTTTCCGAACATGAACCACAGCATCAATTTCTGTAATGCCAGAGCGGTTGTATATGCCAATATGCTCCGCTTCTTCAAAGCTAATCTGTAACCCCCCGGAGTGGAGGCATCCTTGCCTCCACAACTCCAGGCGTTCGATATGCGCAGAACTGTGGAGGCAAGGATGTCTCCACAACTTCAGG
>CAMWUD010000053.1 GCA_947177365.1 uncultured Porphyromonadaceae bacterium
CTCTTTCCAAGAGAATCTCACAAAAACACGCTTTTGACAAATACACCAATACATATTTCTTATTGATGAAAAAGTATAAACTTAAACCTGTTCTTGCCGGCATTGCCGTCGGTGCGATGCTTCTCTCTGCATGTGGCGGAGAAAAAAATACGGAATCCACTCCTGCGGACTCTATTCCCGATTCAGACGCCGATAGCATTGAAACACTTGAAACTAAACCGGAAAACATAAAACTAAGCATTATTACTGACGAAATTCAGCCGGAAGAGAGTGTGATCATATTCGATGCTTCTTCAAGTATGAAAGGTTATGTCGATGCCACCGTAAACGGTGACTTCCCCGGTGTGATTGCCGAACTTAATGGCGCCGGCAAGAAAAGCAGCGCTTATGTGTTTGATGTCAAAAAGACTCCGGTCAGCAACTTTCTTTCCAAGTTGCAGCACAAAGATATCTTGTGGGCCAACGAATCGGATCTCTTCGGTATGGTCAGCGAAATATTCAATTCCGCGAACAGCAATCCCGCCAACTGCTATGCATTGGTTACTGACGGCATAATGAGTGGCTCCAATGCGGAAATCAAGGCTGATCCGACCTATAACATTTCCAAACCGGAAATCTTAAAAGGTAAAATCGACAGTATTGTAAAACGCCAGCCTCTGGATAAGAACATTTCTCTTCTGGTGCTTTCTTATCAGGCTCCCTTCAATGGCACCTACTATGCGTATGACAACAGCAAGAAGACGCTTAAGAACGAATCCCGGCCTTTCTATGTGCTGATTGCCGGCGGTACGGCTCAGATCAATTATCTGGCTAAAAATATGCAGAAGCGCAACGGCATGAATATGATACAGTACGGAGCTGTTTATCCGATGAGCATCGGCACTAATGCCAAGCGCCAGAAAAGTAATTTCAAATACGACAAATCAGTCGACGGGGATTTGACCGCGACTTTAAATATCGAGAATTTACCGGCTTATGCCAAAAACATCAACTATCTGAGAAAAAATCTCGAAATTGTAAAAACCGGCAGGAAAGGCAACAAGACCACTCTCCGACCGGAGACTGAAGACGGCGAAGGCGACTATGCCATCACAGTCGACAACAGGAAGGCTGAAATTGTTTTCTCTCAGAAAACTATGAATACTCTTCCAGCCACGTTCACTTTCCGGCTCAAAAGAGTTCAGCCGCAGTGGGTTGAAGACATGAATACCTTCAACGACAAGACTGCATATGCTCCTGGCAAGACTCTTAATCTCACATACTTTCTTAATCCATTCATCGGAATGAACCGGGCTGAGTATCTCAACGATGTTGAAAAATCAAGTATAGAAATAATAAAATAAAAACACAGTAATAAATTATCTGAATTATGGGAAGTTCTCTTTTCTCATGGGCAACCGATCTTAAGGATCTATGCTCTACCAGTGATTATTCACAGTTCTTCAACCACTACTTCATGGAGACCGATGCCTGTCTGTGGACCTTTCTCATCGGTGTCGGCATTGCTGTGGTAGTCGGTGCTATCTTCTACTTCGGCATTTGCAACACCCGTTTTTCACTCTCAAACCGCCTTGTCTGGCTTGTAGCCCTGCTTGTCTGCGGTGCCGCCACATTCTTTGTTTCCGACATATACCTGAAAGGACACGACGGCGGCGAGGCATCTTCTTCTTCCGGCCTCTTCCTCGACTCATATAATCTGCAGGATGATTATGCCCAAAGCATCGAGGACGATGACGACCAGCTCGCGGATTGGAATGAACAGTCCGATGAATTCCGTCAGGACCTCGCTACCGGCTCGTTCGATATCATCACAAAGATATCAGTGATAAATACTGTATATGCCTTGTTGGTGTTCATCCTGTTCTCCTTCTGCGTCAAGGGTACGACTACCCATGGCAAAAACATTCCTGTATAACTATAACCTCTCATATATGAGCAAATTATTCTTATTCGGCATCGGCGGCACGGGCGCCCGCGTGATACGCTCGTTCACAATGATGCTCGCGGCCGGATTCCAGGGGATTGACTCTTCTGTGGAGATTGTGCCTATAATTCTCGACCATGACAAAGGCAACGGCGACCTCGACCGTGCTAAAAAAGCGCTCGATGCCTATCACTCAATCAACAAAGGCCTGTATCCCGATGCCGGGAACGGCACGACAGTGTACAAAGACAGTTTCTTCGTTCCCAGAGTCACACCTCTGAGTCAGGTAGGTGTTAACAACGGGCCTGCCAATATCAACTGGCATGTCCAGTTTGGCGAGGTTGCAGCCAAAAGCAATATGAAATATTCCGACTATATCGGACTGTCCACTATTGCCGCAAATCCGAATCTTGAAGCCACTGCATCGCTTATCGAATGTCTCTATGACGATTCACAGTCCAACGACCCCAACGCCGAACTCAACCTCGAACTCGACAAGGGGTTCAAAGGAAATCCGAGTATCGGCACAGTGGTTTTCAATGAACTCAAGGACGATGCCAGTTTCAAAAGCTTCCTCAACAACTGTAACCCCGGAAACGGCGACCGCGTATTTATCGTGGGTTCGATTTTCGGAGGCACCGGTTCGTCGGGTATCCCTGTGATTGTAGATGAAATTCGCAAATCCAAAATAGGCATTGTAAACCAGACCCCGATCGGTGTGGCTCTCGTACTTCCTTACTTCAAGCTGCAGCCAAAGCAGCCGGACAGCACCGAAGACACCGGCGCTATCGACTGTGCTCTTTTCAATGCCAAGACCAAGGCAGCCCTTGGCGCATATGGTATCGGCGGAGCCAGCTCGTTCAATCAGAAAGTCACCGACCTGTATTATATCGGCGATGTATACACCGACGCCTATGAATACCATGAAGGCAACAACAAGCAGCAGAATCCTGCGCATGTCGTGGAATGGGTGGCGGCAACTGCAATCGTCGACTTTCTGCAGAACCAAGATCTTTTCGGCACCAACAAAGTCAAGGAGTATGGTGTCATGTCCGAAGGTAACACAAAGGCAATCGATATGCCTGAAATCAGCGAAAAGTCCCGGCAAATGTTTGTCGATGACTTGTCGGCCTTCGTTTTTGCGATGCGTTATTACCTTGAAGTTGTATGCGGCACACGCAACAAGATAAAGGACTCGACAGCTTTCTTCAACACTTTCGACCTGAGCAACAAACTCAAAAGTGGTGATTACGACAAGGTGAAGCAGTTTGTGCAAAACAATCTCTGGGGTTTCTACAAATGGCTGGAAGAGCTTGAACAGCACTCACATGCGTTTAAACCTTACTGTCTGGAAGGCAAAGGCAAGGACTTAGGCAATATCCTTTCCCACAAGACTGTCGGCGGAGGCTTCTTAAGCCGCAATCCCGCAACCGACGACAATGTCTCAGGCAAAATAAACAATCTCACAAAGAACACCACCGACAGCTCGCCCCGAGGCTTCTTCAAAGCTCTCCATGACGCCTCGGTCGAGGTTATCGATAAAATTATAAAATAATCAAAATGGCATACGTTTTCCGAATCCATAAACAGACCGGTGGCGGGGCTCCCAATCCGGCAAACTTCGCCAATGGCTGGGATGAGTCGGCCTACCTGACCGGTCAGCTCCTTGACGAAATTCAGGCAGGCCAGAAGGTAGGGCGTATGGGAACTTCGATTCCGGCGATTTTTGCCCGTCCGATGCTCTTCCAGACTGCTTTCGATACAATAGCTCCTCTTACATATGATAATGCAGGCCTCAACCAGCAGTTGATTTCTGAAGTTCTCGATATGCTTGAATTCCTGTACCAGAACGCAGGCAACCCGAAACTGACAACCGAGGACTGGGTCAGCGCAAACCAGATTGCGACGTTAAAAAACAGCGGTGATAAATCGCTGGCACGTCTCGGTGAAACTCTTGAGGCACAAATGTCTAAAATCGGTAATCCAGATAAAATCACGTTCTTCTTCTGGGAAGACATCGACACAGAAGGCCTCAAGGTAAAAAACCTTATCGGCGGTACTTCTGTCTCGACTCTGGTATTCACCTCACCCAACTGGGCCCGCAAGGCAAGAGCCAATGGCTGGGTGTTCCGCAGACTCGACGGCACGAAGTTTTTCGATGACGATGTATGTTCGCTCAATCATCGCAATCCTGAGTTCCGCGATATGATTTATCGTCTGCGTATGACTTACAGCACGGAGCTCCAGCATCAGTGCGGCGGAAATGCCGGTATGGCCAAGTATATATGGGAAAGCATACAGGAAAGCGGCGCCAGCGTCAGCGCTATGCCGAAGGCCGACTTCCTCAATGAATATAAACCGGTTAAAAACACCTATGCCGGAGATGTTCCTGTCTGCAGAAAGGATGTGAATGCAACCACAAGCGGCTACCGTATCCGTCCTACCGCTTCGCGCTATACCAATCAGATTGGCGATGGCGGCGGCGCCATGCATATCAATGTGCCGATGGCCTTGAACGACAGCGGCCTGCCCGGAGTCGAGTATGTGGGCGGAGCCACCTGGAAACCGACTTACAGGATTGACGAGGCACTTGTCCGCACCACCAGCTACTATGACCGCGAAATTCCCGGAGAGATGGGCATCAAGTATCCCAATCTGACAGTCTTCGATCTGCTGGAAGATAAAATCGTAAAGGTTCCTGGAAACATCGACAGCAGCCGGTTCTACACACTGTTCAGCGGTGAATCGAAATATCTGCTGCCCCTGAAGCGTCTGTTCTTCGATTTCTTCAATGTAGGCGATCTCGCCAAGGCCGATGAGCGCAGCGGAAAGAAGCTCGTTGAAATCACAGCGGCCGGCGACGGTTCGGTTACTGTCACAATCAATATGCCCATTGCGGATGCCGCCATACCGTCCATTCCTCTGTCCAGGACTTACAGCGGAGGCAATATCGTAAATCCGCAGAAGGCTATAGAAATCGGATTCTTCCCCTTCTACAGGGTAAGCGACAAACCTCATCTCGATGTATACTCAGTGATGCTCGCATCGGAAGAAAAAGATTCTCTCGAATTCTACAGGCTTACCGACCGAAATGTAGAACGTCTGCAGTCCTCCGCCACCGCCCGCACACAGGAAAGCCGCTTCCTCCACAACACCAAGTACTATGATGTCAAAGGTACAATAGACCTGGTGG
Organism: uncultured Porphyromonadaceae bacterium; assembly: GCA_947177365.1. Lineage (GTDB taxonomy): Bacteria > Bacteroidota > Bacteroidia > Bacteroidales > Muribaculaceae > CAG-873. The sequence goes on from CAMWUD010000053.1 coordinate 5,118, forward strand.
AAGTAAATCTGGGCGAGGGATTCAAGGCTCTCGTGGTGCCGCGTATGAAAAAGGTGAGTCTTGGCCATGCCCACTTCGATTTCGCCATTGATTTCGGCACTTCCAATACCTTCATCGCATATAAGAAGGACAATGATACTCTAATCAATACCCTTGCCTTCGGCAACGACATCGATGGCATCGCCGGGGAGACTGACGCTCAGGCTGTTTTCCTTTACAATACGACAAGTATCCCCACGATGGTCGATACCTTCCAGCGGGAATTCATGTTGCCGACCATTGGCGTGCAGGACAGTATTGCCGAATTCCCCATCAAGACAGCCGTATGCGAAGTCTCTCAGTTCGAGAACCAGAAGGCCATGAAGCTCTTCGGCAATATCAACATCGGCTTCAAGTTCAAAAATGAAATAAGCGCCGGCAAAATTCCGAATGCCACTTATTTCACCGACCTCAAATGGGCGCTTGAAGAAAATCCGGGCGCGAGACTTCCCGGATGGCGTGTCCTCGCATTCTGCAAGCAGATTCTCTGGCTGGTAAAGAACAAGGCTCTGCTCAACGGGGGCGACGACCAGTTCAATGTGATGCTCACCTTCCCGGAGTCTATGATCGACCGTAGCGTGTTCCTCGATACTGTCGCCAACAGCGGTATATGGATTGAGGCGGAAAAGGAACTCGGGCTGAATATTCCGGGCTTCCGGCGTTTCAACGACGATGTCACCGAGTCTGAAGCTCCGTACTACATGGTGGTGACCGGCAACGACAATATGCTTAACGTCGATATAGGCGGCGGTACGACTGACATGTTCCTCGTCCGACGTCTCGACAAGAACGGAAACAACCTGGAGTCAATATCGGCCAAATATGTTTCTGTAAAATTTGCCGCCGATGACCTCTGGGGCGATGGCGCGAGTGCCCGTAAAGACTCCGTCGGAATAAACGGCTTCTGCAAATATCTCAGTGAGAAAATCGCGGAAAACGGCGATGACATAAGTGGAATCACCCAGCTGGTCAGCCGTTCGTCGGACGTCATGGCAGCTCTGTTCAGCAACGACAGCCGCTTCAAGACTTCAGTCCTGATCCGACAGAATCCCAATCTGCGAAGCATCCTGCTGATCCACTATTCGGCAATTCTCTTCGCCATCGGACGTCTGCTCAACCAGTTTGACGCCGGTATTCCCAAGATTCTGTCGTTTACAGGCATGGGCAGCAAATACCTGTCGCTCATCAGCACCAACAGCAAGCTTCTGACCAATTTCACTGCCAAGGTGCTTGAGATGATTACCGGCTGTGAAGTTCCCAACGGCTTCAAACTCGACACTCACTATCAGGACGCCAAGGAAGTGACTGCAAAGGGTGCGCTGTCCAAAGCCAATGTCCGCGAAGCATACCACATCCCCGACCAATGCAAGGACTCGTATGTCGACCTCGGTTGCGAGAGCTACAACAATCTGAGCTATAAACAGCTGCGCGACGGTAATGAGGTGAACCAAATCCGCGATGATGCCCGAAAGGTATTCGACAAGTTCGTTGAACTGCTTGACAGCCCCGGATACAGTCAGCTTACAGGCAAGGAATTCGAGCTTTCGATTCCGAAGGAGATGATCAAGGAACTCTCCAGAATCGCCAACTCGAGTTTCAACAATGTGCAGGGTGCAGTTCCCTCGGCCCACGACCAGAAAGCAGTCACCGACAACCTCTTCTTCTGGTTTCTGAAGGATTCCATCTGCAACCTCTCGGAAAAATTCTGCAAAGTCTCGAAGTAGGCTATTACTGTTTACCATGGATGCGGCCTTGGCCGCATCCATGTATATAATTTATTCATCTAACGAATACGACAAAACTATGATAAGAGTTAGAACAATCATATTATCCATACTGATGTCTCTGTCGATGTCGGCAATTGCGCAGATTAAAGTCGATGCAAAAGCCGATGGCAGTGGTAATTACGTTCTGTATGTCAAGGATATCAAAGACTCAATAGACTCTCCTGTTTACGGACAGTTGATATCCGATGGCAGCACGAAAACTTACGGAGGCAACAGCTTTAAAAATAATTACGACAAAGCTAACGCGGATGCACTGAAAAAAGGTGTGGCAATAGGTCGCGATAAAAAAAATGGTATATTCTTCACAGTCCCGGACAGCATCAATGTTCAAGAACTCAGCCTATATCTTGTTAAAGCGGAATATAAAAAAAATGACGGATGGTGTCCGGTAGGAGATAGTAACATTCAGATTCTCTGGAAATTTCCATCCACTAAAGCCACTGAAATCTCTGAAGGCTCTAAAGACTCTAAAAGCTCTAAAGACTCTAAAGCCCCTGCAGATCCTAAAGCAATTGAAGCCACAGACGAACCGGCAGAAAAGACGTCAGCCTGGCAGGTAAGCAATGTCGACTGGATTCTCATAGTTTTGATTCTTGCGCTGGCTGCTTATGTTTTCGTAAATAAGAAACGGGACGATACGCCCTATGGCGCTTACGGTGAAGAGGATAATAAAACAGACCGGACGATAGCCGACCTTCAGCGTCAGATCGACGAATTGAAAGCATCTAATGTATTCAACAAAAAGACAATCAACGAAGCTGAGCAAAAAATTGGTCAGCTCTCAAGCGCTCTACGTCTTCTTCAGAGCAACGTAAGCGCCAAGGAAAAGCAGAGCAAGGCAGAAAAGGCCGAAAAGATTGTAAAATCTGATTCCGCTGATGTAGCAAAGCCGAAGGATCTCGGATCTGCACGGTCTGTCAGCGGTGAGAAGGCTTTGGAAATCGACAGCTCCGGCAACGGTTATTTCCGTCTTACCAGAAATCCCAACGGTGAGATTACATTCTCTCTGGTGCAGAACGCGGAAGCAATCAACATGTTCGAGACTAATGATGGCATGCTCAATATTTTCAGAAACGATGGTGTTATCAGCTATGACACTGTTCCCAAGAACTCACATGTAAAGGTGCTCGACGAAGGTAAGGCCACTGATGCCGGCAACGGCAGATATAATGTCGTAAAGCCTTTGGAATTGTCTTTCGAATAATCGATGCTGTATACATTTATAATATTATTGACGATAGCCGTCATAGTCTGGAAGCTGTTTCCCGAACGGGTGTCTGAGCTGTTTGACAGAATAAATTCTGTCATGCAGCCGCAGCAGCCCCATATATCCAAAGCCGAAATGGATGCCGATATCAGACAGCTTGCGAAAGAACTTGCGTGTCTGAAGGATGAAAACATCAGGCTGCGCCAGCAATTCGACAATCTTGTGTACAAGTATCAGGAAAACAAGACGGAGTACGACAATTTGCTGAAACGGCTTCACAACGATATTGTAAGCCTGAGACAAAATCAGGATGCGGTCAAGACCGAAGTCGGCCGCAGGCTTGAGGCCTTGGATCGCTCTCTGCCCAAACCCCAGCCGCCGACTCCGCCGAAACCGGTGTATCCCCAAAAATGGTATGCAAGATACCCCGATACTGACTGCAACGGTTTCCGTATCGACCGGCTTTCCGACATATCATCGGATTCAATCTATGAGATTGTCGTCACATCAGCAGCCGAGGCCGTATACCATCTGGTGCCGGACAGGGCAGTCAGAAGTCAGCTTTTCTCCATGCTCAATCATGTGATTCGCCCGTTTTGCGATATTACTGTAGAATCGCAGACTCCCGAGAATATAGTGGATGTAGACGACGGGCTGCTGGTGAGAAGCGGTGATTGCTGGAAGATCAAAACCAAAGCTTCAATAAAACTTGTATAAAGAATAATTTGTATAAATCGAAATACAATGTCTCACATTTCTAAATTATTCCATTCGGCCGCAGCCTTGGCCGCAACGGCTCTTATGCTTGGCATGAGCGCGTGCGGTGGAACGCAGACTGAAAAAATCACAGGTACTACCGCCAAAGTAACTGACGTAATCGACGGCAATACCATAAAGCTGTCGAATAATATTACAGTGTCTCTGCTTGGTGTCCAGAACAACCCCGAGTCAAAGAAATTTCTTGAAAATAATGTGAAAGGGAAAAAAGTCAAACTCGTGGCGGATACAAAAGATGCCAAGCAGACTTATGTAAAAGGCAATAAGGCAAAGGTCAGGGCCTATGTAAATGTTGTGGGCGACCGTCTGCTCAGCAGTGTCAATGGCCGAATGGTACGTACGGAGGTGTCGCCATTTATCAAGAAAGGAGTAAAAGACTCTATAGAATCATTCTCCCGCGAGGATATATTGCCGAATCTTACCGATGCGGAGCTTCTCGCATGGCTTAAGCCTCGTACCTTTCTGATTATGTCGCCCGACGGCTCAATCGGCACCGGCTTCTACATCAGTTCTACCGGTATAGCTCTTACAAACAACCATGTGCTTGACTATTCATCCATGAACGGAGCGCGCATAGTACCCTTCAATGCCGACGGCAGTTATGACCTGTCGAATTATCGAACCGTGGAGCGCATACTTGTCACCGGCGACCAGAATAATACACAGACCGACTTAACCATCTTCGAAGTAAGTCTGAATGGCGAGAAAGTTCCCTTCCTGAAGCTTGCCAAAAAGCACGAGCTTGACGGCAACGGAGTCGCCAAACTCGGCTGTGTACAAGGCGAACCCGCACATTTCAGTACCGGCAATATCAGTCATACACTCGATGGTATCGTGTCGCACAGCGCCAAGGCAAATCAGGGCGACAGCGGGTCGCCTCTGGTGAACCGCAAGGGTGAGGTAATCGGTATCAACCAGAGTATTAGGGTGAACGAGAGACTCGGCGGGGATGTCGGTGTATATTACGCTGTCGATATTCAGATTATACGCGACTGGTTTGAAAACCATCGCGACGACCAGGGTCAATTGCGCTACGGACGATGAGTGGACGTATCTCGCAGTATACCAAATATATACTGAAGAAAATCATCAGGGGAGTCGCCGTGAGTGACTCCCCCGGACTGACATCCGACAATATCTATAAGTTTCTGAAGGTAGAACTCAACGACGGAATAATCCGCGATATAGTCGATGAAGGTGCCCGCTATAAGCTGACCAAGGACCAGTGTATGGCGGAAATCAGTCTTGCCGACAAGAAGGTGAATGTCAATCCGTCCATCATCCGGGAGTCACTGACTGTAAGCATAGAATCTTTCAAAGTCGGCGAACGGCTCGACTTCGCATACCACAACGAAGAGGTCGGGAATGTCATCATTTCTGTGATGGTATGTGAGAATTATGATTTATTGGTGCTGAATTCCGACATCGGAGGCCTCAGGTACCGCGATATACTCCGCCCCCACCACCTCAGGTTCAATGCCGGTTACAACAGCTTTTTCGACGTATGGAGAAAACGGGTAAAGCTGAACAAGAGCGGCCTTGTGTTCTGCCCGGGAACTCTGAGGTATATCGAACGTCATCGCCCCGGTCTGGTTTTCGACATACTCGACGCCGACGATACATTCGCATACTCTGCTTATGACAGCGAGGCGGACAGCAGTCCGGACTCAGTTGACGTCGATGTCTACTATGCGAGCTTTCCCCGACAGCTGACTCCGCCGTTGTGGGATGAACACGAACTTATGTCCTCGAGTTTGGATCAGGCTCAATGTAAATTGCCATTCATAATCAAATCCATCAGCCGGACGACCGCCGATATATATGCCAATCCGGGATTCAGATTCCATAAATTCGACAGTGTGCGTAACTATGAGAGAAATCATTTCACTGCATGTTGCATTATAAGCGGCAATATCGAGTCCGGTTGTCAGCTGACAACCCTTTCTCCGGGCAGACTCAGTTACAACAAGGCTAAAAAAGCCTGGATTCAGAAGGTAAAACCGAGAGTGGTCTGCCGACAGCTTCCGGATGAAAATAAGTTCAAAATCATTCGTTCAGTTCTTCAACCCAGGACACAAAAGACAATAGGCATAAACGATGTCGACAAAAAGCTCGTTAATCTCGGAATCGCAGTACCGGATCTGATGGAGTTACTGATTGATTTGGAAAACAGAGCAAACGTGATCATACCGGAAGTAAATTATGAGGATATTTCCACGGTGGGTGACCTTTATGATATATTGTTGAAAGCAAAAGCAAAGAAGAATGGCAAAAAAAACTGAATCTGTACTACTTACCATTGCTAACAAGGTAGAGAAGAGTATCAGGGAGAAGAATCTTCATCTTGAGTATCCTGTCATTCTTGATTTTTGCCGAAACAAGGGTGTGTCGTCATATACGCTACATCAGATTATAGAGCAGGAACTTAAACGTACAGAAAGCGCTTCTGACACTGAATGTGATGCTCTCGGTTTTGTCCATGCAAGGCATCAACGGAAACCGGTAGAATCCGAATCTTCCATATCTACGTCAAAAGAGCCGAAAAAGGCCGGAGAGGCGGCTACCCCGAAGCCGTCAAAGTTCAAGCGTTTTCTGAAGATATCCGGACGTATCGGCGTAGGGGTTGTTGTCATTCTTTTTATATTGGCGGGTATCATGTTTAAGAAACTGTCGGATAAAAACTCCACATACAGAACCAGACTTGGCGATATTCAATCAGAACTGAACGACTACAAAGGTTTCCGCTTTGCCGACTGGTTTTCAACAAACCATACCCATGATTCCACCGATAAGCAGGAATATGAATTTGTAGTCAAAAAAGGGGACACTCTTACCGCCGACTGCCATGTGGATTGCGAAGCAAGCAACTGCGACTATCTTGCAGTTTACATCGCCAAAGGATATGAAAAAGGAACGGAACTGCTGAAGCTTAGCGGAAGCAACAAATCAGAGTTTTTATCATATACATTTCCTGAATCCGGAACTTACACTCTCACTATGTTGTATCACAAGGATTCATCTGTTTCCGTAGGAGAGGACAAAGCAAAAGTGACTAATATCCATATCATGTCAAAAAAAATCAAAAAAGCAAAGAATATAGCAGAACAATAATTTATGGACTTCTTTATCTCTCATATCATCAGCACGCTCATCAGGTGTCTAATTGGCTATTGTTCATAGCCTATATTCCTTCATGGCTTAAAATTGGCGGTATTTTCGCCACCATCCTGAAAATTATCGGTATTCTTATTATCCTTCAGGCTCTTCTGTCCTGGATTTAGGACCGGCTCTAAATGTTTTACACAGCGGCTGATAAATATCTGTCATGCAGATATATCCGTTTGAAAGCCAATAGCCGGCTCAATTAGAGTCGGCTATTGAAAGATATTGCTGAATGCGTTCAGTTTTGCCCGCTATCCTATTTCAACGCGAGTTCGGGATAAGAATATTTAATTTACGACCTATGCAAAGGACATAGAG
>CAMWUD010000054.1 GCA_947177365.1 uncultured Porphyromonadaceae bacterium
AACACGCCACACGCCATCTTTGCCAGTATCGTCGGCTAGGAGTTGTGAATAAGACGTTAAATTAACACTTGCCGAGACTGAATCGTCATCTTTATGGCGGAAGGCGGATGAGTGCTTGCAGATATGGATGATAGTTTGTAAATTTGTGTATGAAAAAAAATATACTGCATATAGCTACGGTAGTGGTAGTGATGCTGCTTATGGCATCCTGCGGATCGAGTCGCAAAGGCGCGGTCCGTGAGAGCGGCGCCGCCGTGGAGGCAAAGGAACGCGTGCGCCCGCAGCGGCATAACGGCGATCCGGGCTTTGATGTCAACAGCAAGCTGGCCGACAAGATAGTGAGCCATGCGCGGAAATGGATAGGCACACCTTATAAATATGGAGGTGAAAGTCGTAAAGGCACAGACTGCAGCGGCATGACCATGAGTATATTCAAGGATGTGGCCGGGGTGGCCATACCCCGCAATTCGGCAAGGCAGTTTGAATACTGTGTGAGCATAGGACGAAATGACCTGCAGCCGGGCGATCTGGTGTTTTTCTCTTCAAAGGCCGGCAGCGGAGCTGTCAGCCATGTCGGAATATATGTCGGCGACAGGAAGATGATACACGCGTCGGCATCGCGCGGAGTGATGGAGAGCTGCCTTGACGACCGCTATTGGCTGACGCACTATTATGGCTCCGGACGTGTGGATGGAGTCACCTATGCCATGACCGGACGAAAGTCATCGAAAAAACGAGGCAGGAAAGAGGCGCCCGCAGAAGCTGTTCCGGCAGTCGAAGAGGAAATACTGCAAATTGAATATGCAGGAGCGGAACCGGTCAGGGATACGGTAATACCGGAACAAGCGGAATTGCCGGATGCGGAAGTTGTAGCAGAACTGCCGACGGATAGTGATGCCGGCAAAACAGCGGGCGAGGTTGTCGCCGGAACAGAAGCAGAGGCAGAAATGCCGCAGCCTGAGGAGGAAGATGCAGAGCCGGAACCTACATCGGATGAGATAAACGATGAGGTCAAGGCAGCGTTTTCGTTCTGAGACTGTGGCCGGATGGCGAAAAAAGTGTAACTTTGCGGCGTGAAACGCTCAGTTGCCATAATAATACTGCTCTGCCTGAAATGTATCGCACTCCGGGCTGAGGATACTCGTTTTATCCGTGGAATAGTAAGGGATTCGATTACCGATGTTGCTTTGGCGAATGCATCGGTGATGATAGAGAATAGTACCAAAGGTGCGATTACCGATGCCGACGGAATATTCGAGCTTTCAATTCCGTCATCTGCCCGCTTCATGACGGTGAGCAATCTCGGATATGCGAAAAAGACTGTGCCTGTAAACAATAGCTCGCTAAACCTGTATGCCATATACATGACACCGGCTCCGGAGGAACTGCAGGAGGTGACTGTCAGAAAAAGCGCTTACAGTAAAAAAAACAATCCGGCGGTAGAATTCGCCCGCCGGCTGAAAGAACAAGGCAAGCTTTCCGACCCAAGGCGCAACCGATACTACAACTACCGAAAATATCAGCGGACGGCGATTGCTCTTAATGAGTTCGACACCATACGCTATGCCGCATTGATTGAAAAGTTTCCCTTTCTGATTCAGAATGTCGACACCAGCGAGGTGTCGGGCAAAGCTGTTCTGAACCTTATAGTTAAAGAAAGCGTCAGTGACATCCATTACAGACAGAATCCCGGGACGGAGCGGGAGATTGTGCTCGGGCGCCGGAGCGACGGCATAGACGAGATTGTCGACGGCCAATCGATGCAGGTGTTTCTCGATGATGTTCTCCGCGAGCCGGACCTCTACGGGAATGATGTGAACATACTCCGGAACCGTTTTGTAAGTCCTCTTGCCGCCATTGGTCCGGATTTCTATCGGTACTATCTGACCGATACGGTGAAGATCGGCGGCCGCGACTGCATTACGCTGGCTTTCTATCCCCGCAATAAGTCGATGTTCGGTTTCAACGGACATATACATATATATGTGGAGGCCGGCGACAGTTCAATGTTTATCCGCCGGGTCGACCTGAGTGTACCGCCGGAAATCAACCTCAATTTTGTGGAGAAACTGTATATGACGCAGACTTACCGGAAAGCGGCCGATGGTAGCCGTCTGCCGGAGTCCGATGATATGGCTGTAGAGCTGCGGGCTATGCCGGGGACTCCCGGTGTGTACGTCCGCCGGCATATAACATATAGCGGTCACAACTTCGAACCGGTCGCTGACAGTCTGTACCGCTTAGAGCCGCTGCCCGACAGCCGCACACTTCAAAGAGACAGTGTGTTCTGGGCAACGGCAAGGCATACCCCCATGTCCACGGCGGAAAGCGGAGTTGGGAATCTGATGGAGCGTCTGCGTGCTGTGCCGCTCTATTACTGGGGCGAAAAATTTCTGAAAATAATGGTTAGCGGATATGTCGGTACCGGACGCGACAGCAAGTTCGATTTCGGTCCGGTGAATACGGCAATCAGTTACAATACGACAGAGGGTGTGCGTCTGCGTGCGGGCGGTATGACTACCGCGAATCTGAGCCGCCGCTGGTTCGGACGGGGATATGTGGCATACGGCTTCCGCGACCACAGATTGAAATACAAAGCCGAAGCCGAATATTCATTTCGCGACAAAGAATATCATTCGAGAGAATTTCCGGTGCAGTCGCTCCGTCTTACCCACCAGTATGACCTTGACCAGATAGGGCAGCACTATCTCTACACGAATCCAGACAACGTGTTCCTTTCGCTGAAACGAATGAGCGATACAAGGGTGACCTACCGCCGTATGACATCGCTCGACTGGACCTGTGAACTGCCATGCAATTTCAGCTTTGTAGCCTCTCTCAGACACGAGCGACAGGAAGCCACGGCATGTCTGCCGTTTGTCGACGGATACGGCAACGCGAGCGCACATTACGGAGAGACATCGCTCGACATACGTCTGCGCTATGCTCCGGGCGAAAAATTCTATCAGACAAGGTCCGACCGCATACCGGCCAATCTTGACGCGCCAGTGTTTCTTCTGACCCACACGCTGGCTGTCAAAGGATTTGCCGGAAGTCGTTTCGATATCAACAAGACAGAAATCAGCATAGGCAAGCGGTTCTGGCTATCTGCCTTCGGCTATATCGATGGTATAGTCAGAGCAGGTCATGTGTGGAGCCGTTCGCCCTATCTGAGTCTGCTTATACCTGATGCCAACCTTTCGTACACCATACAGCCGGAGAGCTATGCCTTGATGAACCCGATGGAATTTGTCAACGACAGCTATGCCGGATGGTTTCTTACATATTGGGCCAACGGACTTCTTTTCAATCAGATACCGCTGGTGAAAAAAGCAAAACTGCGCGAAGTGGTGTCGTTCCGCGGCATCTACGGGCATCTGAGCCGCAGAAATAATCCGGAATATAATCCGGAACTGTTCCGTTTTCCTGCGGATGTCCACACGCGGCCTATGGACCAGGGTCCCTATATGGAAATATCGGCCGGAATCGACAATATACTGCGTTGTCTGCGTCTTGACTATGTATGGCGTCTAAGCTACAGGCATACCGCCTACCGGTCGGACCGAAGCGGCCTGAGAGTGGCCTTGCATTTCACATTCTGAAAGAATCCGGCACGAAATCCTGGACGGAAAGTTTGCGAAAAACCATGAAATCGCACATGAAATTTGAATTAACCAAATAATATTTGTACCTTTGTGTGATAAATAGCACGCTTTCTATACAGAAAGGGTGTGTCTGATGTTTGTAATAATCGTTAATTCAGATGCTTAAGAAATTTTTTATAGCTGTTTGCGGCACCATTACGGGAGTGTGGATTTCTGTGTGCCTGCTTGTGCTTGTCGGAATAATGGTGGCAGGCAGTCTGGTGGCAAAGAATGGAAGCGAAACAGTGGTTAATGACAATTCACTGCTCTATCTCGATCTTTCCGGAGAAGTGTTTGAGCACGAGCAGGACAGCGACTGGATTACAATGTTGCAGGAAGGCGTCAGCGATTCGCCGACGCTTGCCGATATGCTGAATTCGTTGAAGCGGGCGGCAAGCGACTCGAAAATCAAGGCTGTCTTCATCAATGCCGGAGGCTCGGCGATGGGGCAGGCTCAGCGCGAGGAGCTGCTGAAGGCAATCCGTGAATTCAAGAAGAGCGGAAAAGCGGTATATGCATATGCCGACAGCTATGCGCAGGGTGATTATCTTGTGGCCTCGGCTGCCGACTATATTTATATGAATCCTGTAGGGTTGCTGGATGTACACGGCATAGGTGCGACAGTGCCATTCTTTACCGGACTGCTGGATAAACTCGGAATTAAAGTTCAGGTGGTGAAAGTCGGTAGCTTCAAAAGTGCTGTGGAGCCGTATATCCTCACGCAAATGAGCGACTCCGCGCGGCTTCAGACCCGCCAGTTCGTAGATACCATATGGAATTTCTATGCGGAGTCTGTGGCTGACAACCGTGGTCTCACCCCCCGGGCGGTCAACGGATGGGCTGACAGTCTTATCATGACATGGAGCAGCGGAAAGGTGCTGGAATCCAAAGCTGTGACTGCATTGAAATACCGCCGTCAGGTAGAAGACGAACTGCGTAAGCTGTGCGGCAAAAAAGCCGATGAAAATCTTCCCTTGGTGACTCCTTCCGAATATATGGCCTTCTATGCAGGCGAATATGCGAAGTCAGGCAGCGACCATGTGGCTGTGCTTTTTGCCGAAGGTGATATAGTGGACAGCGGCAAGGGCGGCATAGTGGCCGACCGTATGGTGCCCGAGATTCTGGATCTTGCCGACGATGAGCACGTGAAAGGGCTTGTGTTCCGTGTCAACTCCGGCGGTGGCAGTGCGTTCGCCTCCGAGCAGATATGGGACGCGCTGGAGTATTTCAAATCAAAAGACAAACCGGTGTATGTGTCGATGGGCGACTACGCGGCATCGGGCGGATATTATATCAGTTGCGGCGCAGACCGTATATGGGCCGACCGCACAACCCTTACCGGCTCAATAGGCGTATTCGGGCTGATACCCGATTTCAGCGGTCTGGTAAGCGGAAAACTCGCTGTGACATTCTCTCGTGTGGAGTCCGGGCCGAACGGCAATTTCTTGTCTGTCACTCAGGCTATGACTCCGGAGCAGCGCCAAGGCATGCAGCACTTTGTAGAAAACACTTATTCGGTTTTTGTAAACCGTGTGTCCGAAGGACGCAATATTCCTGAAGAAGATGTCAGGCGCATAGCCGAAGGACGTGTATGGATCGGCGGCAAAGCCTTGCAGCTCGGTCTTGTAGACGAAATCGGCGGTCTTGAAGACGCACTGTCCGCAATGCTGAAGAAATGCGGTCTTGACCGATACGACTATCGTATGTATCCGGAAGTTGAGGAAGATTTCATGCGAAGGATAATTCGCGAAAGCGGAAATCTGAGCGCATTGCAGCAGGGAGCGCTTCACTTCGATGCCGAGAGTCTGAGATGTCTGATGCTTGTAGAGCGTCTGCGCACCCAGAATCCCGTGCAGGCGCGTATGCCGGAACTTAATGTGGAATATTAGCCCGACTGATAACAGCCGATGAAACTGAAGAGGATATATGCCAATCTTGTGTTGCTGCCCGCATCCGCACTGTACGGGCTGGCGACATGGCTGCGCAATAAACTCTTCGACTGGAATATATTCCGTCAGCATACATTCCGTGTGCCGGTTGTGGTGGTCGGCAATCTCGTGGCCGGCGGCAGCGGCAAGACTCCCCATACGGAGTATCTTGTCGACGGTCTGCGTCACAGCTATCATCTGGCAGTGCTGTCCCGAGGCTACAAGCGTCGCACCAAAGGCTTTGTCATGGCTACGTCGCATTCCACACCGCGCGAGATAGGCGACGAGCCATATCAGATGTACCGCAAGTTCGACGGGCAGGTGCCGGTATTTGTGTGTGAGGACAGAGTGCGGGGCATCAACGAGCTTCTCAAAATCGACCAGGACATCGATCTTGTGATACTCGACGATGCATTCCAGCACCGTTATGTCAAACCTACAGTGTCGGTGCTGATAACAGAGTTCGCAAAACCTGTATATGCCGACAGACTGCTCCCCTATGGGCGCCTGCGTGAAAGCGTCAGGGGTATTTACCGGGCCGATGTGGTTGTGGTGTCGAAATGTCCCGAGGCAATCAAGCCGGTCGACTGCCGTATACTGAAGAACAATCTCAACCTCTATCCCCCGCCTTCACAGCACCTCTTCTTCTCGCGATACAACTATTGTCCGCTTCAGCCGCTGTTTCCGTCGGAAGCCACTTCGGTGCCGCATCTTGAATGGCTTGAACCGGACGACTCGGTGCTGATTCTATGCGGTATAGCGAATCCGCGGCCGTTCGTGCGCCAGATAAAAAGCTACAGGGCCAAAGTCAAAATCAACGTCTATCCCGACCATCACAACTATACCCGCAAGGATATAGACAACATAAAGCGGCGCTTCGAGTCGCTTCGCGGCAAACGCCGTATAATCATCACCACGGAAAAAGATGCCGTAAGGCTTACGACAAATCCATATTTCCCGCATGAACTCAAGGCTTCGACGTACTATCTGCCCATAGAGGTGGATTTCCTTAAATTCACTGAAAAAGAGACTTTCGTGGATACGGTGCGCGAACTTTTGCGACAGCGGAAGGGTTTAATCAATTAACCACATAACTACCATAAAAATGCTTCAGAAAATCAACGAAACCGCCCAGTGGCTACGCGACCATGTTGAAGGCGAGATGCCGCGTATCGGCATCATACTCGGCACCGGACTCGGCGCTCTTGTCGACCATATCGACGACAAACAGTACATAGCTTATTCCGAAATCCCCAACTTCCCTGTCAGCACTGTGGAAGGACATAGCGGAAATCTCATATTCGGCACTCTCGGAGGCCGTCGCGTAATGGCCATGCAGGGCCGCTTCCACTATTACGAGGGTTATGACATGAAACAGGTTACTTTCCCTGTACGTGTGATGAAAGCGCTCGGCATCGACACACTCTTCGTCAGCAACGCTGCCGGAGGCATGAACAAGGAGTTCAAGGTAGGCGACGTGATGATTATCACCGACCATATCAACCTTTTCCCTGAAAATCCGCTGCGTGGAAAGAATTATGAGGAACTCGGACCGCGTTTCCCGGCAATGACTGAGCCTTATGACAAAGCTCTTGTAGCAATAGCCGATGCTGTGGCTGCGGAAAAAGGCATAAGAGTGATGCATGGTGTATATGTAGGCACTCCCGGACCGACATTCGAGACACCTGCCGAATATGAATATTTCAGAGTTATCGGCGGCGACGCGGTAGGCATGAGTACAGTGCCTGAAGTGATTGTAGCGCGTCATGCCTCGATGCGTGTGTTCGGCGTGAGCGTCATAACCGACCTCGGCGGCAAGGACATCACCGAAGTGCCCACTCATGAAGAAGTGCAGAAAGCCGCTGTCAAGGCACAGCCTGTGGTGGTGGAACTGATGAAAGAAGTTATACTGAGAGTATAAACGGCGGAGAGGATATCTTGTGCCTGAACCGTATGTCCGGAAGGCGCACCGTGAATATGTGTGTCCTTCCGGATGATTTTTCTTTTTCAAAAACAACAGAAATGGCAGAAATATCAGAATTAGGCGAGTTCGGTCTGATTGACCGGCTTACAGCCGGACTGACGAGTGTGAACCCGGCCAGCGAGACTGCGGTCGGCGACGATGCGGCTGTGTTGTCGTATCCCGACAGCAAGGTGCTTGTGACTACCGACATGCTGCTCGAAAACGTGCATTTCGACCTTACTTATGTGCCTCTGAAACACCTCGGCTATAAGGCGGCAGTGGTGAATTTCAGCGATATATATGCGATGAACGGCACTCCGCGACAGATTACTGTAGGCCTTGGCATAAGCAAGCGCTTCACTCTTGAGCATATCGAGGAGTTATATGCCGGTATGCGTCTGGCATGCAGTATATATGGAGTGGATATTGTAGGAGGCGACACATGTGCGTCGAATCAGGGACTTGTCATTTCGATTACCTGCATCGGTGACGCTCCGGCTGACAGGGTAGTGCTCCGCAGCGGTGCGCGCGATACCGACCTGATTTGCGTAAGCGGTGACCTTGGCGCCGCATATATGGGACTTCAGCTTCTGGAGCGCGAGAAAGTGGCATCAGCCGGACAAAAAGATTTTGTGCCCGATTTCTCAGGAAAGGAATATCTGGTGGAACGTCAGCTGAAACCGGAAGCCCGGCGCGATATAGTCGAGGCGCTTTCCCGTGTGGGCGTGAAACCCACGTCCATGATAGATGTAAGCGACGGTCTGTCGTCGGAGCTTATCCACATCTGCCGCGACAGTAAAGTCGGATGCAGGGTGTACGAAGAGCGCATACCTATTGATTATCAGACCGCAGTTATGGCCGAAGAGCTGAATATGAATCTTGTGACAGCCGCTTTGAACGGAGGAGAGGATTACGAACTGCTCTTTACCGTGCCTCTGGCCGACAAGGAGAAAGTCGAAAAAATCGAAGGCGTCAGGATTATAGGCTACATCACCAAAGAAGAATACGGGCAGGTACTTGTGACTCGTGATGGAGAAGGCGAAATTCCGCTTAAGGCACAAGGCTGGAATCCGCTCAAAGACCAAAAAGACGAGTGATACTCCGGAATATCTGAAATAATATCTAAAATAATTGGCTATAAACGTTTGCCGCTCTCATAGAAAATTGCTAAATTTGCAGGTCAAAATATAAAGATAGAACATTATATATGGTCAACCGCATACTTATAAGAGTAAAAGTAGTGCAGATGCTGTACGCATATCTGCTAACCCGCAGTGAATTCCGCATCGATCCGGCTCCCGAAGTGGCGTCGCGCGACAAACGTTTCGCCTATTCAGTTTATCTTGATGTATTGCAGCTGATCATCGAGCTGAGCGGATGCAACCCGCAGCGAAAAGGACGCAAGCAGCCGGTTGTCCTCCCCCCGAAACTTAACAGCAACCGTGTAGGCAAGGCTCTTGTCGACACCGACGCCATCAAGAACGCCATGCTGAAAGGCGGCGGTTCTATCGAAGCTCTGCGTGCCTGCGTGCCCGCTTTGGCCGAGAGCATTGCCGAGTCGGCGGTATATACCGACTATGCCAAGCGCCGCAAGCTTACCCTTGAAGACGATGTGCGGCTCTGGACTTCGATTCTCAATACAATCATCGCCGGCTCCGATGCAGTGGAGCAGGCTTTCCGTACCAATCCGGATTTCAGTCAGGTCGGATTGGAAGCCGGTCTGCGTCAGGCTGTCGATACTCTTGAGGCTTACAACGACTCGCGTGCGGCATATCGCAATGCCCAGTCCGACCTGCAGCGTTCGCTCGACACCGCATATGGACTCTATCATCATATTTTCGGCCTTATCATAGAACTCACCAATGCGCAGGCCGACAGAATAGAGAATGCAAAACGCAAATATCTTGCGACAGACCAGGACCGCAACCCGAACATGCGCTTTGTCAACAACGCGCTGGTGGCCCGCCTTAAAGAAAACGAAGACCTTCAGAAGTATCTTAAGGAACATCCCATGCGCTGGGCAGATGAACCGGTGCTTATAAAGAAACTCCTTGAAGCGATAACCTCGTCGGAAATATACCAGCAGTACATGACCACGCCCGAGCGCAGCTACGAAGGCGACTGCAATCTGTGGCGCAATCTAATCCGTGCTGTCATACTCCCGAACGATGACCTCGCCGAAGAACTCGAAAACCGTTCGATTTACTGGAACGATGATCTGGAAATCATGAGTACGTTCGCCCTCAAGACCATCGGACACTTCGCCAAAAATCCTGACGGTGAGGTTCGTCTACTGCCCGAATTCAAAGACGAGGAAGATGCCGCGTTCGGCTCCGAACTCTTCTGTCTGGCCGTGGAGAACCGCGAGCTGTATCGTGAATACATCGACAGATTCATCAACTCCGACCAGTGGGATCCGGAGCGTCTGGCCTTTATGGACATAGTGATTATGACATGTGCCATTGCCGAGCTGCTCAACTATCCCGCGATACCTGTGCCGGTGACCATGAACGAGTATGTAGAGATTGCCAACAACTACAGCACGGCACGCAGCGGCCAGTTTATCAACGGCATTCTGTACGCTGTGGTCACTTATCTCGAAAAGGAAGGCCTGCTTAAGAAAAATGCCTGAGCGACAACGCGCAGGTCTGACGGTGACCTCCTCTTCAACACTCTAAAATCAATCGTTAAATTAATACAGAACAAAAAATGCTCCTTCTTGAAAACCAACCCAATCCCATGAATTCTATATTCATGATTGTGGCTCTGATCGTGATTTTCTATTTCTTCATGATCCGTCCGCAGCAGAAACGTCAGAAAGAGATTCGTAAATTCCGTGAAAGCCTTGCAGCCGGCAGCAAGATTGTCACCGCAGGCGGTATCCACGGAACCATCAAGGATGTAAAGGACAGCTTTTTTATCGTTGAGGTAGCCGACGGTGTGCGCCTCCGTATCGACAAAGGCTCGGTATATCCTTCGGCAGAAGCCGCTAACGAAGCATCTCAGAAATAATCCACACGGTCGCTGACTGCATACCGCAGGCAGCGACCGTTGACAATATCCCCTATGGCTCTCCAGTCGATTAAACACAAATACCGGAACATCAGCCGGCGTGTTGAAGCATCGCTTAAAAGCAAGCAAGGCCACAACTTCATGACATTCATGGTTTTTGTGGCGATTGCGGCAGCCTTGTGGGGTGTGATGACTCTAAACGAAGAATCAACCTTTGATTTACGTGTGCCCATAAGGCTGACACAGGTGCCGGATTCGGTGACTGTGATTTCAGATGTGCCTGATCAGGTGCAGGTTACTGCCACAGGCAAGGGCACCCAGTTGCTGAGATACCTTTTCGGCCATCCGGCTACAGCAAACATAGACTTCAGACTGTACCGGAGTCCGCGTGGCATTCGCCTTGGAGATGCCGAGATGAAGAGCATTGTGCGCTCAAGCATCGGCGGTGCCAATGCCCAGCTTATTTCGCCGGACTCTCTTATAATTCTTTACACTTCCGCTCCTCCGGTCTTGCTCCCGGTGGAGCTTGACTGTAATGCCACGACTGCTCCCGGATGCACCATGGTAGGGCATCCGACGCTCAGTATCGACAGCGCCAGAGTATATTCGGCGCAACCTCTGAGCCGCAAAGTCACTGCAGTGATAACCGAGCCGCTGCGTTTCGACAATATCTCCTCTACTGTCAGCCGCCGGGTCAGACTCCTGCCTCCTGTCGACGGCTCGCGTGTCGTACCGGACAGTGCAACTCTTACAATTGCGGTCGAGCCGCTGATTATCAAAGCGCGTTCGGTGGTGATTGAAGGTATCAACGCTCCTGACGGAGGTCGGCTGATTACCTTCCCGGCTAAGGTGGATGTGATATATATGATACCGATGAGCGCTTACACCAAGTCTGCTCCGGAATTCAAGGTAATAGCTGACTATGCCGACCGATCCGGCAAAGGCGACGGCAGGGTGAAGCTGCGCGTCCGCAATGTGCCGGCAGTGCTTCAGAATGTCCGGCTTGACATCGATTCAGTGGATTATTATATTAGCAAATAGTGAAATGGTGGTTTTGATTACCGGTGGAATCGGAAGCGGTAAAAGTGTGGTAAGTTCCATACTGCGTGCCAATGGTTATGAAGTATATGACTGCGACCGTGAGGCCCGAAGACTGATGGATTCGGATGCCGGCATGCGTCGCCGGCTTTGTAATGAGGTGTGTGCAGATGCCATTGATGGTAGCGGCATGATAGACCGCAGAAAAATAGCTTCTGTAGTGTTTTCAAATCCCGAAAAACTCGCGATACTCAACAGCATAGTGCATGGTGCGGTAAAAGCCGACATTTTAAGGCATGCTCAGGATAATCCGTTGCTTTTTGTCGAGACGGCAATTCCGGTGACCGGAGGTCTTGTGGAGTTGGCTGGGTCAGTCTGGCAGGTAGAGGCGCCGGAGCAACTACGTATCCGCAGGGTAATGGCACGCAACAACGTCACGGCTGAGGAGGTGAAATCGCGCATTGAGGCGCAGGCCTCGGAGTGTGTGTCTGCTTCCGTGACCATAGTCAACGATGATACAACGCCGCTGTTGCCGCAGGTGCTTGATGCGTTGGCGGTCTTGAATCTATCCGGAGTGGAGGCATCCTTGCCTCCACGTTGACAGCAGTTCTATATGATTTGTGGAGGCAAGGATGTCTCCACGCTGACAGCAGTTCTGTATGATTTGTGGAGGCATCCTTGCCTCCACGTTGACAGCAGTTCTATATGATTTGTGGAGGCA
>CAMWUD010000055.1 GCA_947177365.1 uncultured Porphyromonadaceae bacterium
CCCAAATCTTGTTGCTGCGGACGCACCGGGGGTGCGTCCCTACATTGATAATGAACAGCTTACGGAAATCTGGGTAGGTGAATAGTTACATTCTTATCATAGGTTTCTCAGAACCCACCACAGCAGAATGCCGGCGCAAAGGGCGCCGAGCACAATCCTGTTGTAGAGAATCCGCTCAAGGCGCGGATTGCGGCAGACCGACAGTTCATGCGCTCCATAGGCAGCCGCTAAGGGGAGAAGCACGAAGAGAGCCGGGTTATAATGCCAGGCCTCGCCGAGGCGGCCGTGAAGCAGAGCATGCAAGGCGCGCTGCGAGCCGCAGCCCGGGCAGTCATAGCCCGTAATCAGCCGCAGGACACAGCGCGGCGAACGGCCTGCGGCGGGGTCGTGCAGGCCGTAATAAAGCACAGCGGCCACCGCCGCAAGGCAGATGGCCGCTATGACTAAACGTTGTTTCCGGTGTTCCATCACATCAGAAAGGCCAGAGGCAGACTGAACACGGAAATGGTAATCGAAAGAATAATCAGAATCTGGGCTGTCTCCGATGCCTTGCGTGCGCCGCGTATGTCGCCGTTCTGCCAGCAGGGTTTCACCTTGCCGGAGAATATAATCGCAGCTATGCCCAGAGGCAAACAGCAGCAGATGGTGGAGAGTATGGACCAGAAAAGATATGTAGGCGGACATTCGCCGCCGTCAGCGCTGTCATGGCGTCCGTCGGCGGGGCGATAGCTGTCGCGCGGGGCATAGGTCTTGTCGCTGTCTATGACAGTGGTACTGTCGCAGGACTGTGCGGAATATTCCACATCGGAGTCAGAATTTCTGCCATACCGCGACGCAAGCAGGGGCTGCAGACCGGGCGAGCGGTCGGCGGTAATCCAGTTGTCGAGACCTTCGTACCACACCGGAGTGTCGGGAGTCAGGTCCATGTCGGCGAGTTCTTCGATAGTGAACGGACCTCGCTGCAGTCCGTCGCGGTATATCCAGTATTTCATGCGCGTAAGTTGAGACAACAAAATTACAAAATTTTATCATAACATCCATTACAATGATACATTTTAATACTATTTTTGATACAAAATCCTTTTGCCGCCTCACTGAAATACCCTAACTTTGCAGAAAAACAAACCCTTGAACTCTGACTCATGGAACTGAAAGAAAAAATCGCAAACGATTTCGCCACAAGATTCGGCGGCGAAGGCAACTTCTATGCCTCGGCCGGACGCATCAACCTCATCGGCGAACATACCGACTATAACGGCGGCTTCGTTTTCCCCGGAGCTATCGACAAAATGATCATGGCCGAGATACGCCCAAACGGATGCGATACCGTACGCGTCCGCTCCATCGATATTGACGACTATACTGAATTCGGCCTCAATGAAGAGGATGCCCCGCAGCAGTCGTGGGCCCGCTACATCTTCGGCGTATGCCGCGAAATCATCAAACGCGGCGGCACTTTAAAGGGCTTCGACGCCGTTTTCGCCGGAAATGTGCCTCTGGGCGCCGGACTGAGTTCGTCGGCCGCACTTGAATCATGCTTCGCCTTTGCCCTGAACGACCTGTTCAACGACAACAGCATCGACCGCTTCGAGCTTGCCCGCATAGGCCAGAGCACCGAGCACAACTACTGCGGCGTAAACTGCGGCATAATGGACCAGTTCGCAAGCGTATTCGGCAAGAAAGACCATCTGATGCGACTCGACTGCCGCAGCGGCGAATTCGAGTACTTCCCCTTCCGCCCCGAAGGATACACTCTGGTGCTGGTCGACTCGGTGGTGAAACACGAACTCGCCGACTCACCTTATAACCGCCGGCGCGAATCATGCGAACGTGTGGCTGGCCGCCTGGGGGTGGAGACTCTCCGCGACGCCACAATGGAAATGCTCGATGCCGCCCGCGCCGACATCTCTGACGAAGACTACCGCCGCGCCCGCTATGTAATCGGCGAGAAACAGCGTGTGCTCGATGTCTGCGACGCCCTTGTGGCCGGTGACTACGAGACCGTAGGCGAGCGCATGTACCAGACCCACCGCGGCCTCTCGGAAGACTATGAGGTGAGCTGCGAGGAGCTGGACTTCCTGAACGGTCTGGCCCGTGAGTGCGGTGTCACCGGCTCGCGCATCATGGGCGGCGGCTTCGGCGGCTGCACCATCAACCTGGTGAAAAACGAACTTTTGGAGAAGTTCACCGGCGAGGCCCGGCGTCAGTTCTGCGAACGCTATGGCCATGAGCCCAAAATCCACGAAGTCATAATCAGCGACGGCGCAAGAAAACTCTGACATGATTACACAGACACTGCACGACGACATCACTCTCGTTGAGATTACCAATAGTCTCGGTGCCCGGGTGCTGCTCTCCAGCCTCGGCGCCGGCATCGTGAGCTTAGTGGTTCCCGACAGTCAGGGCCGTATGGCCGATGTGGTAATCGGATATGACGACATCGAAAGCTACCGTGGCGACGGCCCCTGCGCCGGCAAGATTCCGGGACGCTTCGCAAACCGCATTGCCAAAGGTCGCTTCTGCCTCGACGGCCATGAATACAGTCTGGCAATAAACAACGGCCCGAACGCCCTGCACGGCGGTCCCACCGGATTCCAGAACCGCAACTGGCATACCGCCGAAGTGACCGACAACTCCGTAACTTTCACCTATTGCTCGGCCGACGGCGAGGAGGGCTATCCCGGATGTCTTACAGCCCATGTCCGCTATCTGTGGACCGACGACTGCCGTCTGGAGCTGCAGATGTGGGCCGAGGTGGAAGGCAAGCCCACGGTCATAAACCTCACCAACCACAGCTATTTCAACCTCGGCGGACATGAAAAGCCTTCGGTGCTGGAACATCTGCTGCGGCTCAATGCCTCGCGCTGGCTTCCTACCGACGACAGTCTGATTCCGCTGCCGGAGGCGCCGCAGCCTGTGGCCGGAACTCCGATGGATTTCACGTCGGCCAAGCCGCTGGGACGCGACATTCACGCCGATTTCCCGGCTCTGCGCTATGGCAAGGGCTATGACAACTGCTGGCTGATTGACCGGACAGCCGACGGTCTGACGGAAGCCGCCGTACTGAGCGACCCGGCAAGCGGACGCACTCTGACTGTACTTACCGACCAGCCTGCCGTACAAGTGTATACGGGCAACTGGCTTGACGACTCGCCTGTCGGAAAAGACGGCGTCCGCTACCGCGACTACTGCGCCGTGGCCATCGAGTGCCAGGACTGTCCGGATGCGCCGAACCGTCCTGACTTCCCGAGCACCCGCCTGAATCCGGGCGACCGTTACCGCCGCACCATCGAATTCCGTTTCGGCCACGCGTAGGGACAGCGGGGGAAGGTGATATTCCGTGAAAATAGCCGTAAATTCGCGCAAAAAAATGGCTATGGAAATCCAATACTCCCTCTTCGGCTTCATGGACAGGATTATAGGGCAGCTGAAAGAAAACGGCCGCCTGCGCACTTCCGAAACCTACCGTTCGACCCTCAACAGCTTCCGCCGTTTCCGTCAGAACCGCGACATAGACCTGCGCCGTCTCGACGGACATGTGGTGGAAGCCTATGAGGCCTGGCTCCGGAACCGCGGACTCGTACCCAACAGCTGCTCTTTCTATCTGCGCATACTCAGAGCCACCTACAACCGCGCCGTCGAACTACAGCATATACGCAACCGGCGGCCATTCCGCCATGTTTATACCGGAGTGGACCGCACCGTAAAGCGCGCCCTGCCGCTGAACACCCTGCGCCGCATACGCGCTCTCGACCTCAGCCGCCGCCCTAAGATGGAGTATGCCCGCGACATGTTCATGCTCAGTTTCTATCTCCGCGGCATGAGTTTCGTCGACATGGCTTTCCTGCGCAAGTCCGACCTCCGCCGGGGCAAAATCGAGTACCGGCGCCGCAAGACCGGCCAGAAACTGTCGGTGGCCTGGACCATGGAAATGCAGCAGATCATAGAGAAATATCCGCCCAACAGTTCGGCCTATCTGCTGCCCATAATCCGGCGCGAGGACTATAACGAAATCTACGCCTACCGCAATGCCGGATATATGATCAACTATAATCTGAAACGCATTGCCTCGCTGGCAGGCATCTCCGTGCCGCTCACTCTCTATGTTGCCCGCCACAGCTGGGCGAGCATAGCCCGGGCGAGCGGCATTCCTCTGAGTGTGATTTCCGAGGGCATGGGACACGAATCCGAAGCTACCACCCGCATCTATCTGGCCAATCTCGACACTGCGGTCGTGGATCGCGCCAACGCCCGCATCCTGCGGATGATATAAGAAAACGAGCCACGGTGTTGACCGTGGCTCGTTAATATTTTTATCTAAAGCGGCTTAGCGCACGAGGTGCTTCTTGCCGTTCACGATATAGAGACCGGGAGCGAGAGTGTTGACAGCGGCAGCGTCGGTGGTGCTGAGCACCTTCACGCCCGATACATTGTATACTTCATATACACCGCTCTTGTCGACAAGCACATTGCCTACACCGGCGTTGATGTCGAGGGAGATAGTGAAGCTGAACACTTCGCCGGCCTGGTCGAGGTTCACGGTCATGGTCTCCACCTGGTCGGGTTCTTCACCTGCGAACATTTCATAGTGGATGTCGAGCTCGGTCTCGCCGGCTTCCAGATCCTTGGGTACGGTGATTTTGAAAGGAGCCTCGAAGTCAGAGGTAGCATAGCACTGGTCGGTGCATATGGTGAAGGAGCGGGAAGTAGACACGGTTGTGCATTTTGTGGCCGCACCGGCGACAGTCACAACCGGCTTCACCTGCAGAGTGGTTATCACACCGGGAACTTCCTCGTGCATGTCATCCATGTAGAACGACAGAGTCTCGCCGTTTTCAAGAGCCTTGCCGTTGTAAGTCACAGTGACAGTTGCAGAAGCTGCAGCAGAACCGAGCAGAGCGGCACAGAAAAGAGTAAAGAATTTGTTCATATATTCAATGGTTAAGTTGGTAAATACGAGTTCATAATATCGCGCAGGGGCAAAATTACGTTTTTTTTCTCAGAAAATAAAATAATTAGCATTTTTTTCACAGACAAAATTTTGTCAGCCACGATTTTTGAGTTAACTTTGCAGCTGAGAATCAGATAAGCTATAATATATTCCAGTAGTTTGTGTTACATACATTCTCACATAGAACAGATTTTACATAGTATTTCCAATTATAATTACATTACATTTCATTTATGAACATCAGATCTATAGCCCTGCCGGCTATTGCTCTCCTCGCATACTCTGCCGCAGGAGCGCAAAGCACGGCAGTACCGGAGTTTCTTGACCCGGCTCCGGGTACCGAGATGATTGTCCACATGGTATCTGACAACGGTCTGTGGGCGGTTTCCGAACAAGCCGGCACCACCGACGGAAGCCTGGCTCCGGCCGGCGGCATAATCATCAATCTCACTACTCTGACTCAGGAAAATATTTCACATCCGTCCGGACTGTCGGGTGTAAGCGACATTACCGACGACGGCTCTATGGTTGTGGGCGAAGCCAACAGCAAGCCGGCCTACTGGTCGCGCTCCACCGGCGAATGGACCATACTCCCCGTACCCTCCGGCTATACTTACGGACGTCTGAACGCAGTGACTCCCGACGGCAGCCGCGCCGCCGGATACGTAATTCCGCGCGACAATGAATTCGAGGCATATCCGGTGGTATACGACCTGCCTTCAGGCACTCTGGTCGACCTCCCAGGCCTGCCCGTGCTCGACATGCAGAACCTCGACCAGAAGCAGAACTTCATGACCGCCCTCTCGGCCGACGGACGCTATGCCCTCGGCGGACTGTCGATGAGCTACATGCTGCCTGTGGCCTGCTGCTCCTATGTATATGACATAGAGAACCACAGCTATAAAATCATAGGCTTCACCGAGCGCCACGACGCAGGCGAGAACATCTACGGCAAATGGACTCCGCAAGCGCCCAACATGCTCTTCATAGAGTCTCCCGCGATGAGCTGCAACGGCCATTGGGTCACCGGCAGCGCCTACATCTCGGAGCCGATCGAAGGCAGTGAGTTCAGCAACGAGTACCGTGCCTCTTTCCGCTACGATGTGCTGAACGACAGCTTCGAGCTTTACTCCGACAACGACTACGAAGGCTTCGCAGTGTCGGACAACGGCACCGTACTGGCTGTGTCGCCCGCATCGAACCCCTACTCTTTCGCATATGTCCGCTCCGGCGACTATTATATCAGCTATGACCAGATATTCCGCCAGATCTACAACGTGGACTTCAAGAACGCCACCGGTGTGGAAAACACCGGCAAACCGCTTTCGGTATCGGCCGACGGACGCGTGATGACCATGCTCACCTCAACCACCGACACATATGTACTCCGGCTCCCGGAACCGCTCGAAGAGGCCGCAGCCAGAGTGAACCTTCTTGAGGAATACACCGTCACCCCCGCTGCCGGAAGCACTATTTCGGCCTGCGGACAGTTCGAGCTGACCTTCGACCGCCGTGTAGTGGCAAACTCCACCCAGACCACAAAAATCACCTTCAAGGCCGACGACGGCTCAGTCTCCTACACCCCCATACAGTCAGGCGGCCTGAAATCCGACGGCACCAAGGTGACTGTGACTTTCCGCACCCGCGAACTTGAAAAAGACAAGTCGTATACCCTCACCATTCCTGCCGGATGTCTCTATCTCGAAGGCAACCAGAAATACACCAACAATGAAATAAAGATCAGATACAACGGCCGCGACAAATCGCCGGTGGTTCTGACCGAGGCATATCCCGCCGACGGTGCGTCGGTGCCCATGCTCGACCTCAGCTCCAACCCCATGATTCTGACCTTCGACTCCGAGGTGAAACTCGCCGGAAACACCCCCGGCCAGCTTTACCGCGACGGAGAGTCGAATCCCTTCTGCGACCTGACCATTCTGGCGGCCAACAACCAGATTCTGTGCTATCCGCTGGCCGCACAGCATCTGTTCAAGGGCACCGACTATATAGTGGTGATTCCCGCAGGAACTGTCACCGACATCTCCGGAAACGGCGCCAATGAGGAAATCCGCCTCACATACCACGGCTCTTACGAGCGTGTGCCCAACTCCGACGACACCTTCCTCTTCAACGAAGACTGTTCGAGCTACGACAACTTCATGTTCTTCGAAGGCGACCACCTGCGTCCGTCGTCGATTCCCGCCGGCTGGGGCTTCACCGCCGACAACCCCTGGTATATCGTGCGCAGCTCCAACGAGTCGTCCGACATGGCCTTCGCCTCACACTCCATGTACACCCCGGCCGGCAAGTCCGACGACTGGATGGTGCTTCCGCAGCTGTTTATCCCCGACACAAAATGCTCCCTGCAGTTCGACGCCCAGAGCTACAAGAACGGCATGGACGACCATCTGAAAGTGTACGCCTTCGTCTGCGATGACGTCTACAACACTCTCACCCGCGCCATCATCGACCGCATTCTCGCCGAAGGCACTCTGGTGTTCGACGAGCAGCTCACCCCCGGCGCCACCGAGGAAGGCCTCGAAGGCGAATGGACCAACTACATCGTTGACCTGGACGACTACAGCGGCAAATATCTCTACCTCGCCTTTGTCAACGACAACGAAGCCGCCAGCGCGGTATTTGTCGACAACGTACGCGTGATACACGACATGGAATATCTGATTTCGCTCGAAAGCAGCTCCCGTGTAGTGGCTCTCGACGAGACTGAAATCTACGGCGCCGTGACCGTGGCCTCGGAAATAGCCACCTACAACGACCTGCACATGGAACTGCGCGACGCCGAAGGCACCCTGATCGATGTCATCGACGAGACCGGCCTGGGTCTGAAGAAAAACGACAGCTACAAGTTCCGCTTCTCCAAACCCCTGCCTCTTGAACAGGGCATAATCAACAGCTACTTCATCAGAGTGAAGTTTGACGATACCGAATCGACACTTTCGGCCGACATACGCAACATGACCTTCCAGCCGGTAAAGAAAGTGGTGATCGAGGAATACACCGGACGCGACTGCAAGAACTGTCCGCTGGGCTACCTGGCATTCGACTATATCCGCGAACGCTTCGGCAACGCCATGATACCCATTGGAATCCACACCTATCAGAGCGACCCGCTCGGCAGCGGCATGTCGGCATACAGCCAGTATCTGGGTCTCGACCAGGCAGGCGCGCCGTCGGCCCGCATCAACCGCAACCCGCTCATCTCCTACCCGATGATTTCCACCGCCGACGGCTATGCCTTATCGGGCAGCGGAATCTACGGCGACAACGGAGTTGAGGAACAGCTCTGGTACGACCTCGTACGCGACGAACTCAGCCAGCCGGCCGAACTCGGCATTGACTTCGGCTCTGAATACGATGCGGCAGCATCTGCCGTAAACGTGGAGTGCATGGTACGCAGCGCCCTCAACAGCAGCGACAACAGCATCAACATATTCGCTGTGCTGCTTGAAAACAGACTTGAGGCCGGCTACCAGTCGAACGGCTACGCGAGCATCAGCGACCCGATTCTGGGCGAATGGGGCAGCGGCGGCAAATACGGCATGTCGTATGTCTATCCGTTTACTGTCGACGATGTGGCCCGCTCAGTATGGGGTACCACCTATAACGGTACCGGCGGTCTTGTGCCTGCCACCCTCAACAGCTTCGACGAATATCACTCCAACATCAAGCTGACTGTTCCGCAGAGCGTGAAAGACATCAACAACTGCGATGTGGTGGTGATGCTTATCGATGCGGCCAGCGGCAAGGTAATCAACTGCGACATAGCTCCGGTAGGCGAAAGCACCGCCGACTTCGTGAGCAGCGTGGGCAATATCGCCGCCGACAGCGGATGCAGTGTCTCGGTATCGGACGGCCACATTCTGGCTTCCGGCGACGGACAGATGCAGCTGCGCGTGTTCTCTGTCTACGGCTCGGCCATAGGCTCGGCCAAGGGCGAAGGCCACATTGACCTTGACCTCGGCGGCTACCGTGGCTTCGCCGTTGTGGCTCTGACCACCGCCGACGGACGTACCCACACCACAAAGGTGATGGTAAAATAAGAACCGACTCCTGACTCTAACCACCCGCCGCTCTGTCCGGGCGGCGGGTGCATCAAGCTACAACTCACATTTACTAATTATAAACCAAACGCGATGAGAAAAATCTTTACTGCTTCAACAGCCGCTTTCACACATCTGATGACAGTGGCGGCTGTCGTTTGTATGTCGTCCGTTTCCGCTCACGCCGCCGACCCCGTCGACTTCGGCGAGATGCAGCTCGACACAAACTATGCCATCACACAGTACACTCCGTACAGCGGCACTTTCACCTCGCCGCAGAGCGGCACCCTCAAAGTGGAGAGCGTAAGCGGCAATGCATCCGTAAACGCTATCTACGCCGATGCAGCCCATAGCGAAATGATCAGTGGCGAATTCAGCGGCTATACCGCCTCGCCCCGCTACTATGCCTACGAAGTGACCGAAGGCACCACCTATTATTTCTACAACAACTTCCCCTGGGACTCAGGCGAAATACGCCTGACCATGAACAGCGGCGATGTAGAGCTTGAATATCAGCGCAGCCAGCCGGAAGAAGGCAGCGCCCTGAGCGCCACCGGAGGCTATCCCTACATCGACATTTACTTCACGGAGAATGTGGGTTCGCTGACGTCTTGCGCACTGCACTGCGATGACACTGAGATTAAGCTTGTCGCCACTCCGATGAACAATACCCTTCATATCGACATCGAGTCGGCAGTACTCTCGCTCTACAAAGCCGGTATCAAGGGCGGTGCCGATCTGGCTCTGAACATAGCCGGTCTGAAGAGCGCCTCCGGAAAGCTCTATAACGGCGACGGAAACCTGATTCTGCACTACACTCTCGCCAACGAGCCGGTGCAGTTGCTGTCGTCGAAAGTTCCCGATGTGTTCAAGTCCTACTGGGTACCGGGCAGCGCCGACGCACTCTGCACCTTCACCTTCTCGGGCGACCTGAGCACATCGATGCCCGCCGACCGCGTGAACCTGACTTTCGGCAGCGCCGAACTCGAAGGCAAGGAGTTCTATCTTGAGAATGTACCCTTCAGCGTCGACGGCAGCGTACTCACTGTCGACCTTGCCGGTGTTCGCCGCACCCCCTCCGACATGGTGGCATCGGGCACCAACTACGGCAACCTGACCCTGACACTCTACGGCATCACCGCCGCCGACGGACAGGCTGTATACTCCGGCGGCCAGGGCACCAACGGCTCGTTCTTCTACGACTGGACCGGCAACGGCTATCTGGTGCTTGACAAAGGCGCGGTAATCGCCGACTTCGATCCCGCCAACGGCAGCTCACTGAAAGACGCTTCCCAGATTTCGGTATGGATCCAGGGCGTTGACGCCATAAGCTTCGACGGCTTCACTCTCACTGCCGAAAACGGCGGCGAAGCAGTGCAGGCACTCGTGCCGATGTCGGCTGTGAGTGTAGAAAACGACGGCGATGCCAAGACATATACATTCGACATCCCCGCAGCAATCAAGGGCAAGACAGGTGTGACCGTGACTCTGACCAACGTCGTAGGTCTCGACGGCTATGACCACAGCGACGATGTGAAGGCAAGCTACGATACCTTCGTAATCACCGGCTGCGACCCCGCCGGCGGCACTGAAATGGCAAGACTCGACAAGGGTACTGTCATCACCGTGACCACCAACTATGCAGAGCTCTATCCCGAACTCTACATGATGTATGAAATCGAGGACCTCAATCCGGAAGACCCCACCCAGGCCATCATCAAGACCCAGAGCTGGCTCAATCGTCAGGAAGACGGTTCTTACACAGCAAGTGTCTACGGCAACTACAAGCTGCTGAAAAACCACAAGTATGCCGTACGCTTCACCGCCTGGGAAAGCGAAATGGCCAAGAACTACCACAACGATCCCCTGGGCACTGCCGAAATCTACTGGTTCGGTCTTACCGCTCCGTTTGAATACAGCGAGATTACCCTCACAAGCATCACTCCCGATCCGGCGAACGCCATGCTGTCCGCCGAGGACAACAAGTTTGTGCTGAAGTTCGACGGTTCGGTGAACATCAACGCCGAACACGCGTTCATCAACAGCGGCATGGGCATGAGCACTCCGTTCGAAAGCATCGAGCCTGTCAACGGCCGGCATGAAGTGGACGGTGTAGTGTACAACGACGAATGGCAGCTGACTGCTCCGGTATCGTACATGGAGGAACTCAACGCATCGCTCTTCATCTCCGTACAGGCTTATGACGAAAACGGTCTGATTGTACGCGGCAATGAAGGCACTGAAGAAAACACTTACTTCTCGTTCGAATATCAGGTAGGCGCCGAATACCGCGAAGTAGAGCTGTCGCCTGCCGCCGGATCTGAAGTTGAATCGCTCAGCCGCTTCACTGTGTCTTCCGAAGAAGGCATCAACCAGTCGTTCCAAGGCACTGCATACCTTATGAATCTGGCCGACCGCGTGACCTATTCCCTGAAGGTAAGCATGGGTGAAGGTGATCTGGAGACCGGCAACACCGAGATGTATCTCGACCTTGAAAATGAAATCACCACACCCGGACGTTATGTCCTGCACGTGGATGCAGGTTTCTTTATCCTTGGCAGCCAGTTCACCACCTGGAAGTCCGCCGAAATCAATGCCGAATACTACATTGTCAGCGCTCCTGCTCCCGGCGAAGACGACAAGCGTACCGTAACTCCCGACCCCAGCGACAAGAACCTGACTGAACTGTCGGAAATCGACATCTTCTATGATGATCACGAAACTGTAGGTATTGGCGCCGGAAAGGCTACCCTCACCATCGGCGACGCCGATCCTGTTGAACTGCCTGACGCGGAATACGGCACAGCATGGAATGAAGTGCTGCAGCCCCTTGGTCAGACTTATACCGAAGAAGCCACTTATGTGGTAAGCTTCCCCGAAGGTTATTTCCTGCTCGGCGACAACGGCGACAACTCCAAGGCTTTCGCCCTGGTATACACCATCGGCAACGGCAACAGCGGTGTGGCTGTGATTACTGCCGATGCCAACGGTGAATACAATGTATACACTCTGGCCGGTGTACGCGTGCTGTCGACCCGCAACGCGTCGGATCTTGCTTCTCTGGCAAGCGGCTTCTATGTGATCAATGGTAAAAAGGTTTATATCAAGTAAGGTAACTATTCACCTACCCTGACCTCTGTAAGCTGCTCATTATCAATGTAGGGACGCACCC
>CAMWUD010000056.1 GCA_947177365.1 uncultured Porphyromonadaceae bacterium
CCTATGTGCGGCTGTATTTCTCGCACGGAGGCTACAGCGACTATCCCGTGGGGGGCGTGAGCTGGGAGCAGGCCAACGCCTTCTCCAACTGGCGCACCGACTTCCTGCGCCGCAGTCTCGGCAAGGACGGCATCTATGTGGAGCCCTACCGTCTGCCTACAGAGGCCGAATGGGAATACGCGGCCCGTGCCGGTGTGAACGAGAACATGTATCCCTGGGACGGCGACCTGACCATGAGCGACGACAAGGGCTGCTTCTATGCCAACTTCAAGCCGCAGGAAGGCAACTATGTGAAGGACGGCCATGTGATCACATCGCGTGTCGGCACCTATGCCCCCAATGATTTCGGTCTCTATGACATGGCGGGTAACGTGAGCGAATGGACCTCGACCGCTTTCACCGAAAGTGTCGGACGCCTCACCAACGACCTCAATCCCGAATACCGCTACGACGCGGCTCAGGAAGATCCCTACAAGATGAAGCGCAAGATTGTGCGCGGCGGCTCTTGGAAAGACGTTGCCCACAATATCCGCAGCGACCTCCGCATGTGGGAGTATCAGAACGAGCAGCGCTCCTACATCGGTTTCCGCAACGTACGCAGCCAGATCGGATTCGCACGTGGAAACAAACAGAATAAAAAATAGCATACCGAATACACAATCAATCACTACACACATCAAGTCATGAGAAAATCAGGAAAAAAACGCGGCGTTCTCTCGAGCTTCATCAGCAGCTCCAAAGGACAGCGTTTCTTCAACTTCGCATATTCGATCGGTGCGGCTATCGTAATCTGGGGCGCGCTGTTCAAGATTCTTCACCTGCCCGGCGGCAACGCGCTGCTGTCCATAGGCATGGGCACGGAGGTGCTGATGTTCGTGCTCACAGCCTTCGACCGTCCACCCAAGGAATACGACTGGGAGGCTGTCTTCCCGCAGCTGCGTGCAAAAGAAGGCGGCGACGGCGACGGTGACGATGACAGCGACGGCGAGGAACTGCAGCCCGAAGACGCCAACGCGGCGGAATCCATCGCTGCGGCAGCCTCACAGGCACAGCAGTCCGGAGCGGCTATTCCGGCCGGAGCAACAGTGATAGTAGGCGCAGGCATGCCCGGCGCATCACCCCTGCAGGCCAATCCGGCAGTGGCCGGAGCCGTGGCCACCGGTGACGCTCCCACAGTTGTGGCCGCCACCGCAGGCGATGTGGCCGGCTCGACAGAGCAATACATCGAACAGCTCGGCGGCATCACTGCCCAGCTCTCGAAACTGCAGGACACCACCCGGGCGCTCAACGAAGTCAGCGAAGTGCTGCTGCAGAGCTACCGCGTGATCAGCGAGAACTCCGACTCCATTACCGAAAGCTCGCGCGGCTATGTGGAAGAGATGCAGAACCTCAGCCGCAACATCGGCGGCCTGAACACCATCTACGAGATTCAGCTCAAGAGCATATCGTCGCAGCTCGATGCCATCGACCGCGTGAACCGTGGCATAAAGGACATCCGCGACATGTACGAGAAGTCGGCCGACCAGAGCGCACGCTACTGCGAGGAGACCGAGCGCATGGCCCGCTACATGCAGCAGCTCAACACCGTGTATGAGCGCATGATCCAGGCCATGACCATGAACATGTACCGCCCGATGATGTCGCCCGACATGAGCGGCGTAGGCAACACCGAGACTGCCGCAGGCAGCGATGTGAAGGCCCAGTCGGTGCCGGTCGACCACCAGAAACCGGAAGTATAATCAAGAACCCACTCGCGCCGGCTCCGCGCCGGCGATTTCAAACAAGATAAAGAATGGCAGCAAACAGCAGCAGACTTACACCGCGCCAGAAGATGATAAACCTGATGTATATCGTCCTGACGGCCATGCTCGCCCTGAACGTCAGCAGCGACGTTCTCGACGGCTTCAAGCAGGTGCACGACGGTCTGAGCGTTACAAACAGCAGCGTGGCCGACCGCAACACGGCGGTCTACCGTCAGCTTGAGAGCTTCGCCGCCACCAATCCCGAGAAAGGACAGCAGTGGCTCGACAAAGCTTCCGAGGTGCGTCGCAGCACAGCCGCTCTCAACCAATATGTAGACTCGCTCAAGCTCCTGATCGTGCGTAAGGCCGACGGCAAAGACGGCGACCCCGACAATATAATCAACCGCGACGACCTTGAAGCCGCATCCGTGGTGATGCTCGCTCCGGGCAATTCGCTGGGCAAACAGTTGCGCGAGCGCATCGATGCTTACCGCGCGTATATCAACGGCATTGTCAGCGACCCTGCCAAGCAGCAGGCAATCAATGCCACTCTCTCAACCGCCCCCGTGCAGCAGGCCGGTACCCTGACCCCGAAGCTGTGGGAGGAAATGAAGTTCGAGCAGCAGCCCGCCATAGCGGCAGTGACTATTCTGGCCAAGATGCAGAGCGACCTGCTCAACGCCGAGGGCGAGGCCCTGGGCACACTCTTGTCGCAGGTCGACGCCGGCGATGTGCGTGTCAACGAACTCAACGCCTACGTGCTTCCGCAGTCGCGTCTGGTGATGCGTGGCGGCAAGTACAGCGCCAACATAGTGCTCGCGGCGATAGACACAACCGCTCGTCCGACGGTATACATCGGCGGAAAGCAGCTCTCCAACGACCGGGGTCTCTATGAAGTAAACGCGGGCGCCACCGGTGATTTCACCTATAACGGTTATCTGGAAGTGCCTCATGGCGACGGTTCGGTGACCCGCCACCAGTTCAGCTCGTCATACACCGTCATCGAGCCTATGGCCACAGTATCGGCCACTATGATGAACGTGCTCTATGCCGGCATCGACAACCCGATTGGCATCGGTGTGCCCGGTGTGGCCATGAGCGATATCTCGGCATCCATATCCAACGGCACACTCACCCGCAGCGGCGACCACTGGGTGGCCCGCCCTGCCGGAGTCGGCAAGGAGGCCGTGGTCACTGTAACCGCCAACATCGACGGACGCAGCACCACCGTGGCCACCACCACATTCCGTGTGCGCAAACTGCCTGACCCCACGGCATACATAGCCTTCAAGGGAGCCGATGGCAATATCGACCATTACAAAGGCGGCAAGGGCTTCCCCAAGGCATCGCTCATGGCAGCCGACGGACTTGAGGCCGCCATCGACGACGGCCTGCTCGACACCCGCTTCAAGGTGCTTGGTTTCGAGACAGTGTTCTTCGACCAGATGGGCAACGCCATACCCGAAGTCAGCGACGGCGCGGCTTTCTCGCAGCGTCAGAAACAGCAGTTCCAGCGCCTGAGCCGGGGAAAACGCTTCTATATATCCAAAATTCGCGCAAGCGGTCCCGACGGAACTACCCGCGACCTCTCGCCCATTGAAGTAATTGTAAACTGATTTACCACCATGATAGAATTCAGACGAATCGCATTCATCGCGGCAGGCATGCTGCTGGCCGCCATGCCTCTGACGGCCCAGGACAACGGCGGGGGAGTGACCCGTCGCAGCCCTTCCGAGCGCCGGGGACAGCAACAGCAGCAGGACGGGCCGCAGGTGACACAGCGCATGCAGCAGTTCTACGAGACCGACGGCAATTCGGTGTCCGACGCCGACCGGGCGTGGATGCGTGTCATATACCGCCAGCTCGACCTCGACAAGGACCAGAACGCCCCGCTTTATTTCCCCGAGGAGCCGGTCGATGGCCAGCTCAACCTTTTCAGGGTAATCATGCAGCTGCTGGCCGACAACAGAGTAAGCGCTTACGAGTATCTCGACGGACGGGAGATTTTCAGCGACCAGTACCGCATCAATGTGCGCGACATGCTCGACCGTTTCCACATATATTATCAGCCGGCCAAAGGAAGCACCGACAAGAATCCGCGCTTCACCATCGAGGAGGCCGATGTGCCCGCCAACGAGGTGCTGTCGTACTATCTGATCGAACGCTGGGAGTATGATACCCGCAGCAACCGTGTGCGTCCGACTGTCGAAGCCATCTGCCCGGTGCTGCACCGCAGCGGCGACTTCGGCGGCGAGGCGCTGAAATATCCCATGTTCTGGGTGAAATTCAGCGACATCCGTCCGTGGCTCGCCCAGCAGATGATATTCCTCAGCGACGACAACAACCTGCCTACATGCTCTATCGACGACTTCTTCAATCTCACCATGTACGACGGCGAAATCTACAAGACCCGCAACCTGAAGAACAAGTCCATGGCGCAGATGTATCCCGATCCGGACGACCGCAGGAGGGCTGCCGACAGCCATCAGGCCCCGCTTGACAACTTCGGCACGTAACTGTGGGTACCCGACCGCGAGCAAGTGATAGCCATGCGCGAGGCTCGCGAGGCAGCCGCCAATGGAGAGACTCCGGCCGGCGAAGGCTCCGAGGCTGTGGCAGCCGCCGATGAGAAACCAAAGGCTGAGGCTAACCGCTCGACAAAACGCTCGTCGAAACGCAGTACCGCCAAAGCCAAGAAACCCAAAGAACCGAAACCGCAGAACAACAGCTCCAATGCCGCCCGCAGTGTAAGGCGCCGCAAGTGAGAGCCTGAAGAATGGATACTCCGAAACTATATCTTTTCCCTGTGCCGCTGAGCGATGTGCCTCCGCGCCAGGTATTGCCGGGAAGCAACCTTGAGTTGCTGCTCGGCATCCGCTATTTTGTGGTGGAGAATCTGCGGTCGGCCCGTCGTTTTCTCAAGGCCTGCGACCGCAGCATAGATATCAACGCGCTGGAGTTTACCGAACTCAGCGAGCATACACCGGCCGGAGAGGTCGATGCCATGCTCGAGCCAATGGCGCGCGGATTCAGCATAGGCGTCATTAGCGAGGCCGGTTGTCCGGCGGTGGCCGATCCCGGCGCCGACCTGGTGGCCGCCGCCCAGCGCCGTGGCTATGAAGTGGTGCCTCTGGTGGGGCCGTCGAGCATACTGATGTCGCTCATGGCATCGGGCTTCAACGGCCAGTGTTTCACCTTCAACGGCTACCTGCCCATTGACGCGGCCGCACGCGCGCGCCGTCTGCGTGACATGCAGCAGGCCATACGGCGCGACCGCTGCACCCAGATTTTCATAGAGACTCCTTACCGCAACAACCGTCTGATCGAGGAACTCTGCCGCACACTTCCGGGCGACATGCTGCTCTGTGTGGCCAGCGACATATCGGGCCCGCGCCAGCGCATCACCACACGGCGCATCGACCAGTGGCGCAAGCACAAACCCGACTACGACAAGATTCCCGCTATTTTCCTGCTGTTCATATGAAACAACGCCGTACCAGCCGACCATTGAATGATATGCCCGGACTCTTCGACAGTCTGGACTTCGGCCTTGACGCAGCCGCCGGTCCGGCCTGCGCAGCCGATATAAGGCGTCGCGAGATTCTGGCCCGGGAGCGTTGCAACACTATATCCGCGGTGGAGATAGCCGAGCGCCCTTCGGAACGCCTGCGCTTTGTGTCGTTCGGCAGCGGCAGCAGCGGCAACTGCGCCTTTGTCGGAAACCAGGAGTGCGGCGTGCTTATCGATGCGGGAGTCGACCCGGCCAAGGTAGAGACAGCCTTGACCGCCAACGGCATTGACCCGCGCCGTGTGGCCGGAATCATCATCACCCACGACCATGGCGACCATGTGCGCTATGCCTATTCCATTCTGCGTCACCACACCCACATGAAGCTCTGGGCCACGCCGCGCTGCCTCAACGGCATACTGCGCCGGCACAGCCTGTCGCGCCGCATCAAGGATTACCACGCACCGATTTACAAGGAGTTTGCCTTCAACGTAGGGCCGCTCTCCATCACACCCTTCGAGACCTCGCACGACGGCACCGACAACGTGGGCTTCTGCATCGCTCTTGGCGAAAACACTTTCGTCGTGGCTACCGACACCGGTGTGGTCACAGAGCGGGCCGATTACTATATCCGTCAGGCCGACCATCTGATGATAGAGGCCAATTACGACGCCGAAATGCTGCGGCGCTGTGCCCGTCCGGAGTATCTCAAGGCCCGCATTGCCTCGGAGCGCGGACATATGGACAACGCCGAGACGGCCCGCTATCTGGCCGGGGTATGGACCTCGCGCCTGAAGAATATATTTCTCTGTCATCTGAGCGAGGACACGAACACACCCGAGCTGGCGCTCGCGGCCATACGTCAGGCACTTGAAGGTGTCGGTGTGAGGGTAGGCGACGGCAGCGGACGTCTGGACCAGCGCGATGCCGATGTCCAGCTCACCGCTCTCCCCCGCTTCGAGAACAGCACCCTCACAATTTTCTGATTAAACCCGGAGTGGAGGCATCCTTGCCTCCACACATCAGGAGAGAACAACATAGAACGCGCGGAGTGGAGGCATCCCTGCCTCCACACAATGGAGAGAATAATATAGAGCACGCGGTACTGTGGAGGCAGGGATGCCTCCACTCCGGGGGCGTAGCTTTTTTATCTGGTTTTAACATGATTTAACAATGGGGGGGGGTAAATGTATATAAAATACCTACCTTTGCAAAAGATTATTAATAAACCTGTTATTATCAATGAAAAAGACCGTTGTTGCAGCTATCTTCGCAGGCCTTGCCTTAAGCCTGAGCGCTGCCAATTACCTTCATATCCGCACCGACGCCGGGTGGACTGTGCTTGACCTCGACAATGTCGACCGGATCACATTCACCGGCGGAAATATGACTGTCACCGATGAAAAAGGCGGTGTTCTGGGCACATTCAAGCAGGCCCAGCTCCAATCGCTCCACTCCGATG
Organism: uncultured Porphyromonadaceae bacterium; assembly: GCA_947177365.1. Classification (GTDB taxonomy): domain Bacteria; phylum Bacteroidota; class Bacteroidia; order Bacteroidales; family Muribaculaceae; genus CAG-873. The sequence goes on from CAMWUD010000056.1 coordinate 6,713, forward strand.
AAATAGCCGGAATCGCTGAGACAATTGCTGACTCAGGTGAAAAAACATTCACTTTCGACGCCGCTTCGCGCAGCGTCAGCGTAACTGCCGACGGCGACTTTACAGTCTATGACACAGCAGGCAACGTACTCGTGGCTATCCCCGGAGTAAAGAAAGGCGAGACAATTGACCTCGGCGCCCTTCAGCCGGGTGTGATAATAATGACCAATGGCACACATTCACTCAAAGCCCTGATAAAATGAAGAAACTGATACTCCCTCTGGCCGCATTGATGATGGCGGCTCCGGCTTTTGCCCAGACAAAGGCTTTCTATGTGAAGAAAGGCGACTCCTATACCAAATACAACCTCGGTGTAGCCGAGATGATGCAGTTCGCCGACGGTGGCCATACTCTGAAAATCGAAGGCTACAACGAGATCATCGACCTCGACGGCATCGACTATATATCTCTCACCGCTCCCGTCACCACCTCTCTGACTCCCTCGGAGCAGAAACAGAAACTCGTGGAAATTGGCCGACAGGTGAGCGACATGGTGGATCTCAATGAGAACCCGGCTCTGTTCAACATGATTCACTCATTCTTCGACGGTTATTACGACGAAAGCAACTACCGATGGCATGATGCCCCCGTTGAATACGAAATCAAACGCGAATACTATGACATACACAACGAATTTCAAAAAATGATCAAAGCTGCGGGAAGCCTTGCGAAAGGCAATCCCGAAGCGGCCCGCGCACTCAAGGCGTCGGCGGTAAACATCTATCGCTTCCAGGACTATCATGGCGTGTATACAGCCAATCCCGAGACTGAAGCCTGGGACAAGTCGCCCGCCGACCACTTTGAGCTGCGTTTCAAGGGCTACAACGGAGAGAATTTCTCCATCGTGCTGAAGGCGAGTCAGGAAACCACCTCATGGGCTTCGCGCCATTTCGACATCCGCTTCCCAAAAAGCATCGACATGACCTTTGCCAACGGTTCATCGACTATCGCTACGGCGAAACTCGCCACGACGCTGGTGCAGGACAAGAGCATCGACATGACTCTCGACGCCACCGTAGGCAGCTGGGTGGTGAAAAACACCATGGCCGTGCGCGACAAAGCCATCACCGACAAAGTAGATGTGACTGTCGGAGGCAAGCACTTTATCAGCACCGACAGCCACATCTCCGGACGCAATCTGGTGAACTACGACCTGATGTACAACGACATCAAGGAAGCCATCCACTATCATGACGAGAACGACAACTGCTGCGGCGATGACCCCGCCGGCCTGATAGCCCACTTTATCCGCGCCGTCAATGAAACCGATGTAATCGGACGTCTCCAGCTCTCCGGACGCGCCAACGGCTTCAGCAAGCTCTACAATTCTTTGAGTGTGGATGACTGGACCGAAGGCAGATTTGACCTCAACGGCATGCGTGTCTACGGCCCGAAAATCTTAAAACGGAAAGGCGACCGTTTCGATGTCACCGGAACCGATGAGGCTGTTATAGTCGACAAGGCGGATTATCTCAACCGCTACACCGATGTAAGCTTCCGCTACGATGGTGAGAAGAACGTGCAGGGTTGCCTGACATTCGAAGTCTACGATGAAGAGGAAGACCGCTATATATATACCGATGAATATAATAGCTATGTGGTTCTGACAAACGGCGGCAAGGAACATCTGGTGTCGGTACATCGCGACATTGAATGGAAAGTCGACGGTGAGGGAAACCCCTACAAGGTTGTAGGCCCGTGGTATTATTATGCGTATAAGACCGGCGAGGATGATTATGACACAGGTTCTGTGAAAATTGAAGTCGATGAGTCGCAGTTAGTGTACCCGTCTGATGTGGTGGATCACTGTTACGAGATAGAGCCGCACCTGGTATTCCCCGACCAAACGAGCTTCGCATTCGGTGAATTCTTCGACGAACTGTCGTTCTCCGACCTCATCGACGAGTACAACAACATCATCGATACCTACCTGAGCATCACCGGACAGGACAAGGAGGATGACCCCGACGACTGCATTGAATAAACTCCTGCTCTTTGCAGCTATATTTGCCGGCCGGGTTTCGCCTTCAGAAGCCCGGCCGGCTGATTCCATACCCGAGCCTGAACAGTTGCAGCAGGTCGAGGTACGCGCTACGGCGCCTCGCCGTCTGCTGCGCCACGACTCCGGTGGCCGGACTCTGATCGATGCTGCTCATCTGGGCGAGCAGGCTTCGTTTATGGGCGCTCCCGATGCAGTGGCGCTGCTGCGCACTCTGCCCGCTGTGGCCACTGCCGCCGAGCTGCAGGCCTCCTTCGATGTGCGTGGCTCCGGCACCGGTTCCAGTCTCTTTATGGCCGATGGCGTAAGGGTGATAAATCCTATGCACATGCTTGGGCTTTACAGCGCCTTCAATCCCGCCTATTACCGAAACTACTCCTTCCGGGCCGGACGTATCCCGGCCACGGAACCCTCGGTCACAGCCGGAGTGTTTTCCGCCGTGAGCGTGCAGCAGCCCGACACTGTGTGCTCGGGTTCTGTCACGCTTGGACTGATCGAGAGCCACGGAGCGGTGAGTCTGCCCTTGTGGCGCGGTGCCTCGCTGGCACTGGGCGCCCGTACGACATATCTCGACAAGGTGTTTCCGCAACTGCTCACATTGGGCGGCTCGAGATTGGGCTACCGCTTCAGCGATGTGGATGTGTCTCTGACGGCGCGTACCGCCGGAGAGGGCGTATTGCATGTGAGCTTCTTCGGTGATGCCGACCGCCTGCTTATGACAAGCGACAAGCAAGGCAGCAAGGCGGGAGAGTTCGGCTGGCGTAACATGGCCGGTGGTGTCGGCTGGACAGGCCGGCGCCTGCGTCTGCAGGCCGGAGTGAGCCGCTACAGCAACACATTCGGCATGGAGCAGGGAGGCTTCGACCTGTCGCTGCCTTCATCGATGACACAACTGAGCCTGTCGGCTCTTGTCGCTGCAGGCGATTTCACTCTCGGCGCCGATGGTGCCTATCGCTATTGCTCCGGCCAGAACGGTCACGGAGGCGGCCGGTCAGGCGAGTTTTCACTGGCCGCCGAATGGATGCGGGAGCTGAGTCCGCAGCTGCGGCTTGAGGCCGGTCTGCGTCTGAGTGCATATGTATGCGGCGGATACCGCACTTTTTTGCCGCTGCCGCGTGCGGCAGTCGTATACCGTCCGGACGATGCGGTGGAACTCTTCGCGGCATATGGGCGCCGAACCCGCTTCGACCGGCTGGTGGAGGAGAGCGCCAACGGCCTTCCCGCCGATTTCTGGACCTGCGCCACCGCCGCGCTTCCGCCTGAACAAAGCCATGATTTCGAGGCCGGAGCGGCAGCTTTCATCCCCGGCACCGGCATACGCTGCAGCGTGGAAGGCTATTACCGCCTGCTTCGCGACTGCGCCGAGTTTACAGGCTCTCTGCTGAATCTTGCCTCGGACGCATATAATCCGCTCGACGACCTGAGCGCAGGGCGAGGATATGCCTGCGGGCTGTCGCTGGCGGCCATGCGCCAGAGCGGCAGTCTGCGCTGGCGTCTGTCGTACAATTACGGTCATACCCGTCTGCGGCTCGACCGTTATGGACGGGAGTATTTCCCGTCGGCGCACGACCGTCCGCACGACCTCAATCTGTCGCTTGGCTGGTCGTTGTGGCGCGGCCTCACACTTTCGGCATCATATACACTTGCATCCGGCACGCCCTACACGGCGGCCCGCTATGGATATATGATAGGGGAGAACCTGATCTGCGAGTATTATCCCCACAACTCATCGCGCCTGCCCGACTATCACCGTCTGGATCTTTCGGCTACTTACCGTTTCGGCAGCGGACAGCTGCGGCATGCCGTGAATCTGTCGGTCTACAATGCGCTGGCCAACCACAATGTGCTGATGCGCTATTACAGCTATTCCGTCATCGGGGGCATAGAGCGGATGGAGTCGGTGATGAAATCGGTGATTCCATCTGTAATGTACACCCTAAGTTTCTGACAGCATGAAGGCTTTGAATAAGACCATATACATACTGCCTGTCATGGCGGCTCTTCTTGGAGTTGCCTGTGAAAGCGTATCCGACGAGCCGCAGGCCGGTCCGATGCCGCTGGTTGTGGAAGGCTGGATAGAAGAGGGGGCGGCTCCGGTGGTGATGGTCACCCGTGCGGTGGATCTGAGCGACGAACTGGCTTCGTTCGATGACGCGGTGGAGCGCTGGGCGCGGGTTTCCGTGTCGGACGGCGAACGCCGTTATTATCTTAGCGGACGCATCGACACAAATTATACGCCTCCGTTTATTTTCACTACATCGCGGCTGAAGGGCAAGGTCGGCCACAGCTACAGTCTGCTGGTGGAGACCGAGACCGACAGTGTGGAGGCGGAGTCGCGGCTTATGCCCGCGCCGTTGGTGGCGCGTCTTGAGGCGGAACCGGTTGAAGGCAGCGACAGCCTGTACAGGGTGCGTGCCTGGTTCGACGGCATAGAGCCGGATGGCATGTACCGGCTGTTCGTGAGGTCTCAGCGGCAGGACAGCCGTTTCTACGGCGCGTTTATGGGTACTTTCAGCGGTGCGGACTACGACCCGTCGGAGGGCCGGATTGTGACGCGTGGCGGGCATTCGCTGTATGACGCCGAGGGAGAGTTCAGCCACTATTTTCCGTACGGCGACAGGGTTAGTGTGAAAATATGCAGTATGGAGGCGGAGCTGTATGATTTCTGGCGTGTGTATGACAGCAGTGTGAGTCTGTCGCAGAATCTCTTTTTCTCTTTTGCCGAGAATTGTCCGTCGAATATCCGTGGCGGCCTGGGCTATTGGGCCGCATACGGCATGGATTACCGTTCGATAAACATCCGCTAAAAGAAAAGCCCCGGGTCAACAATCCGGGGCATATCTCTTACTAACAATTCCGTATAATTATCCGATGCAAAATTACTATGGAAAATCGGATCACGAAATACCCTCTTGCGGGTATTTTGTGCCCGGAGTGGAGGCATCCTTGCCTCCACACATACAAGCTTGCCAAACAGGTTTTCCCCCCACACACATACAAGCTTGCCAAAAACAGGTTTTCGAAATTATTTCTCCAATGTAGACATGTGGAGGCAGGGATGCCTCCACTCCGTGTTGCCAAACAGGTTTTCGAAATTATCTCTCCAATGTAGACATGTGGAGGCA
>CAMWUD010000057.1 GCA_947177365.1 uncultured Porphyromonadaceae bacterium
CGTCCCTACATTGATAATGAACAGCTTACGGAGATCAAGATAGGTGAATAGTTACAATTATGACAAAAATTCTTAAAAAAGGTTTAATCAACACCGCATTTTTTTGCTTCTTTGTTTGATTTTCAGAACAACCTGAACAAAAAAGCAATCATGAAACTGATACTCCTCCGTCACGGACAAAGCGAATGGAACCTTGAGAACCGCTTTACCGGCTGGACCGACGTGGACCTCTCCGACAAAGGGCGGCAGGAAGCCGCCGCAGCCGGACGCCTGCTGCTCGAACAAAAAATCCTTCCGGCATATTGCTTCACATCTTATCTGAAACGTGCCATACACACCATGCAGATTGCCCTCGCGGCAATGGACCGCGACTGGCTCCCGGTGGTGAAAGACTGGCATCTGAACGAACGCCACTACGGCGCCCTGCAGGGTCTGAACAAGGCCGACACAGCGGCAAAATACGGCGATGAACAGGTGCACATATGGCGTCGCAGCTACGATGTCACACCGCCGGCGCTCGACCGCGACGACAAGCGCCACCCGCGCTTCGACCCACGCTATGCCGCCCTCACCGAAGACGAGCTGCCCGCCACAGAATCGCTGCAGACTACCATAGCCCGCGTACGCAGCTGCTGGGAGGAGCTTATCGCTCCGGCTCTGCGCCACTACGGCGATGTGATGGTGACAGCCCACGGAAACAGTCTGCGCGGACTGGCCATGATGCTGAAGCACCTTACTCCGGAAGAAGTCGTAACGCTTGAGATTCCCACCGGTCGCCCCTGGATATTCGAGCTGGACAGCCGTCTGACGCCTGTGAAAGACTATTTTTTAGAGCCGTAATAAGCTGGCATTTTTGTGGAGGCAGGGATGCCTCCACTCCGCACAGTCGTATTTCATATTTTTTTAAAACAGTGTGGAGGCAGGGTTGCCTCCACTCCGCACAGACGCATTTCCCTACCCGCTGTCTCCACTAATGATTCGGCTATAAAACACGGAGTGGAGGCATCCTTGCCTCCACTGCTCTGTCGTATTTCATATTTCTATTTAAACGGAGTGGAGGCAGGGATGCCTCCACCCCTCAGTCGTATTTCATATTTCTATTTAAACAGTGTGGAGGCAAGGATGCCTCCACTCCGCTTACTTCACCGGCGGATAGTCGACGGTGTAATGCAGGCCTCGCGACTCCTTGCGCTCCTTGGCCTGACGCATTATCAGATAGCCTACGTTGATGATGTTGCGGAGCTCACATATCTCACGCGATGCCTTGGAACATTTAAACAGCCGCTCGGTCTCCTCATAAAGCAGGTCGAGACGGTTCCATGCCCGGTCGAGGCGCAGATTGGAGCGAACAATGCCTACATATGTGCCCATGATCTGGTTCACCTCCTTGAGGCTCTGGGTGATAAGCACCATCTCCTCGGGATGGCGCGTACCTTCGTCGTTCCAGTCAGGCACATCATCGCGCAGACTTATGCCGTCGACTGCCGCACAGGCATGGCGGGCCGCGGCATCAGCATATACCACCGCCTCAATCAGCGAGTTGCTGGCCAGACGGTTGCCTCCGTGAAGACCGGTACAGCTGCATTCGCCCACGGCATACAGATGGCGTATGCTCGACTCTGCGTTGCTGTCCACTTTTATGCCTCCGCAGAGGTAGTGGGCTGCCGGAGCCACAGGGATGTAGTCGCGTGTGATGTCGATGCCCAGTTCCAGACAGTGGCGGTAGATGTTGGGGAAGTGACGGCGGGTCTCTTCGGGGTCTTTATGTGTCACATCAAGATATACATGGTCATCGCCGTAGAGCTTCATCTCCGAGTCTATGGCGCGGGCCACTATGTCGCGCGGAGCGAGCGACAGGCGCGGGTCGTATTTGTGCATGAATTCCTCGCCGCGCAGATTGCGCAGCACGGCGCCATAGCCGCGCATAGCTTCGGTGATGAGGAAGCTGGGGCGGTCGCCGGGATGGAAGAGCGCTGTGGGGTGGAACTGAATGAATTCCATGTCTTTTACCGTGCCTTTTGCCCGGTATACCATGGCAATGCCGTCGCCGGTGGCCACGAGCGGGTTGGTGGTGGTGAGATACACGGCGCCTACTCCGCCGGTGGCCATCACCGTGGTCTTGGCAAGGAACTTGTCGACCTGTCCTTTCTCGGTATCAAGCACATACGCTCCGTAGCATGTGATGTCGGGCGTACGCCGGGTGACTCTCTTGCCCAGATGATGCTGGGTGATTATTTCTATGGCGAAATGGTTCTCGAATATATCTATATCGGGATTGCTGCGGACTGCCTTGATAAGACTCTCCTGAATTTCAAATCCGGTGTTGTCGGCATGATGGAGTATGCGGAATTCGCTGTGGCCTCCCTCGCGGTGAAGGTCGAATTCGCCGTTCTCTTTCTTGTCGAAATCCACGCCCCACTCAATCAGCTGCCTGATTTGCGAAGGAGCCTCTTTTACGACTTTCTCCACTGCCGCCGGGTCGCTGAGCCAGTCGCCAGCCACCATAGTGTCGTGGATGTGTTTGTCGAAATCATCTACCTCAAGGTTCGTGACCGAGGCCACACCACCTTGTGCCAGAGCTGTATTTGCTTCGTCAAGAGTGCTTTTGCACACCAGTGCCACACGGCCTTTGCGTGCCGCCTTCAGGGCGAAACTCATTCCGGCTATGCCGGATCCTATTACCAGGAAATCATATCTGTATGTCATGACGAATGAATTTTCCGCAAATTTACTGATTTTTTCAATCCGTTATATCTCCGCACGACCGTTTTTTTGCTACTTCATCCTGAAGCTGCGTCGGTGCAGCGGGGTGAGGCCGAGTTCGGCCACGGCGCGGCGATGAGCTTCGGTGGGATAGCCTTTGTTGTTCTCCCAGTCGTAGCCGGGATATTCGGCTGCGGCCTCAAGCATGTATTCGTCGCGGAAGGTCTTGGCCAGGACGGAGGCGGCCGCTATGTCGGCGAATCGTCCGTCGCCCTTCACATAGGTGGTGTGGGGTATGTCGCGGTATGGCTTGAAGCGGTTGCCGTCGACGGCTATCGTCCGCGGCCGGGTCTGCAGTGCATCGAGGGCACGGTGCATGGCCAGAATCGATGCGTTGAGTATGTTTATATCATCAATCTCCTGCGGGCTAGCCGTGGCCACTGCCCAGGCCACCGCCTGCCACTGTATGAGCGGGCGCAGCTCCATGCGCCGGGCCTCGCTGAGCTGTTTCGAGTCGTTGAGCCAGGGGTGCGTGAAATCATCGGGCAGTATCACGGCTGCCGCGAACACCGGCCCGGCCAGACAGCCTCGTCCGGCCTCGTCGCAGCCTGCCTCAAGCATTCCGGGCATGGCGCATGCCGGGAGTGCGACTGCAAGCTTAGCCAACGATGTCGAAGTTTAGGATTGATTCCACCATATAGAGCTTGCGTATGGCCGCCCGGGGCACTTCCATATCATCGTAGGCCGGATTGGCGCTGTGGAGTATCACCATATCCGGGTCGTGATGACGCCGGATGTATTTCACCATGCGGAAATCGTCCATTATCACCAGATATATCTGTCCCCAGAAGATTATCGAGGTGTCGCTCAGCGGACGTATCGCCACAAAGCCTCCGTTGGTGATTTTCGGCGCCATGGAGTCGCCGCTCACCCTGCAGATGGGGTCGGCTGGGTTCACTCCCGGTATGTCGAGATAGCCTATGATGCGTTCGTCGGTGAACATGCGGCTGAGTTCGGCACAGCCGGCGGTCACGTCGATGTCGTAGACCGGCGCCCCGCTGCGGGCGCTTCCAGCAGGCAGCATCCGTTCGCCGTGGTCGGGGATTTCCTCGGCGTGCATGCCTTTGGGGAAGGGCGCTCCGGTGCCGTTGACAAGCCATTCCTTGCTCACTCCTACATTTACGACAATGCGGTTGATGAAGGAGTCACGCAGATCCTGACCGGAAGAGAGTGTGCGCGAAAGGTTCGACGGGTCGAGTCCGATAAGCTGGCCGAACTGGGCCTGTGTTTTTCTGAGTAGCCTTATGAGATAGCGGACGCGGTCGACCGGAGTTGCCGACGGCGCAGGCTGAGGCAAAGCGATATTGTCCATAAGCAATGATTTCGGTTTACGCCGGAATGCGCATTAAACCATGTTTTTCCGCAAATTTACAATTTTTATTTGTATTACGCAAATTTGTTTTTGTACAGACTTCACAGCATGCCGCGCTCCACGAGTGTGGCGATGCGTTCGAGTGTGGCATCGTCCTTGTTGCTGTCCGGGCGGTAGTCGCTTTTCAGACTCACCCCGAACAGCTTGCCGAATCCCTGCCAGAATCCGGCGCGGAAACTGCCTAAGAAAGCCTTGACTATATCATAGCCCGACTGATGTGTCTCGCGCTGTATGAGCTTTATGAGCACTTTGGCCTGGGAGCGGGAGAAACGCTTCAGCACCGGCTTGTATTGCTCGAAAAGCGCCTTTTCCATCTGTTTGAGATAGTCTTCACGCTCTTTTTTTGTGGGGAATGTCTCTATGTATTCATAGGTTTCGAGCAGTGTCTCGGCTATGAGCTTGGCGTAAGGGAGGGTGAATTTGACGTTGCGCACTGTGCGCCAGTAGAACTCCTCTTCTTTTTTGTTTTTGAACTTTTGGGCCGGATACACCGGAAGGTCGCGCAGATAGAGCACCAGCATGGAGTCGCCCTGCTCGTCGACACGCCATGTATAGCCACGGTATATCCCGTCGAAATACGAACCCGGATCCTCAAGCGTACGCTTCCCCCACCCTGGGGCCGAGGCGGTCGCAAGCAGCAAGAGGAGCAATATGAGGCGGAATGCTTTCATTTCCGGTTTCGCGGATGGTACATAAGTATTTCTTCCCGCAGTCGGGTGTTGTCGATATGCAGATAAATCTCGGTGGTAGCTATGCTTTCATGTCCGAGCATCTGCTGTATGGCTCTGAGATTGGCCCCTCCTTCGAGCAGGTGTGTGGCAAATGAGTGCCGCAATGTATGGGGCGATATACTTTTACGAACACCTGCCAGGGCGGCAAGTTCACGGACGATGTAAAATATCATCACCCGCGACAGGCGGTGGCCCCGGCGGTTGAGAAACAGATATGGCTCTTCGCCGCGCTGCACAGGCAGCTGCGAGCGCCAGCCGGCGTATTCGCCTATCCAGCGGATTGACTCCTCCGACATCGGCACAAGCCGTTCCTTCGAACCCTTTCCGGTGACCGACAGTATGCCGGCATCGAAATCCACGCGCGATATCTCGAGGTTGCACAACTCGCTTACACGCAGGCCGCAGCCGTAAAGGGTCTCTATGATGGCGCGGTTGCGCGGTCCTTCGGGCTTGTCTGTATCCACAGCCTCCACCATGGCGTCGATTTCCTCCACACTCAGCACTTCGGGCAGATGTCGCCCAAGACGGGGGGTGTCGATTTTCAGCGTGGGGTCGGTCTCTATCAGGCCTTCGAGGTGCAGATAGCGGTAGAGCGATTTCATGCCCGAAATAATGCGGGCCTGCGAACGCGGCGCTATACCCAGATCATGCAGGTCGGCTATAAACTGCTGCAACTGCCCGGACGAGGCATCGGGCACAGCGGTGCCGGTCTCGGCCAGACAGTTGCACAGACGGTCGGCGTCGCGCAGATATGCGTCGCGGGTGTTGGCGCTCATGCCGCGTTCGAGCAGCAGATATGCCTCATAGCCTGAACGCAGGCGACGGAATGATTCGGGTACGGTCAAATCGACAGGCGGCGCAGGGTATTGAGAAGTTCGCGGTTGATGGGCTTGTCGTTCTTGATAGCCTTGGAGAAGGGCACATAGACAATCTCGTCGTTCTTGATGCCTATCATCACGTTGCGCTGGTCTTCGAGCAGGGCGTCGATGGCTGCCGCTCCCATGCGCGAGGCCAGGATACGGTCGTGGGCCGTGGGCGAGCCGCCGCGCTGCAGGTGGCCGAGTATCGACACACGCACGTCGTAGCTGGGATATTCGTTTTTCACACGCTCTGCCAGACCCATGGCTCCGCCGGTGACCGGACTTTCGGCCACAAGCACTATCGAAGAGTTCTTGCTTTTGCGGAAGCCGTTCTGGATGAGTTCGGCCAGCTGGTCGACCTCGGTTGAGATTTCCGGAATGATGGCTGCTTCGGCTCCTGATGCGATGGCGCCGTTGAGGGCGAGGAATCCGGCATCGCGTCCCATCACTTCGATAAAGAAGAGGCGTTCGTGGCTTGTGGCGGTGTCACGGATTTTGTCGACACACTCCATGATGGTGTTCAGAGCGGTGTCGTAGCCTATGGTGGTGTCGGTACCGTAGAGGTCGTTGTCGATGGTACCGGGCAGGCCGATTATGGGGAAGTTGAACTCATTTGCGAAAATACGCGCACCGGTAAGGGAGCCGTCGCCGCCAATCACCACCAGAGCGTCGATGCCATGACGCACCAGCACGTCGTGGGCGAGCTGGCGGCCTTCGGGTGTGGTGAATTCCTTGCAGCGGGCTGTCTTCAGTATTGTACCTCCCTGCTGTATGATATTGGATACGTTCTGTGTCTTGAAGTCAACTATTTCATCGGTTATCAGTCCGCGGTAACCGCGATATATGCCTTTCACTTTGAGTCCACCGAAAATCGCGGCACGGGTGACGGCGCGTATTGCGGCATTCATGCCCGGAGCGTCGCCTCCGGATGTAAGTATACCTACACACTTAATTTCTGCCATGGCTTGTATGTTTTTTTGATTGAATTGCAAAAGTAATAAAATTTCACTTAACTCCGCAGCTGCAATTTGCAAAAAATAACAAAAAAGGCTCTGTTTGTATACAGATGCGGCACGGCTCCGAGAAAAGTTCCGTCAATGAATCGGTAGCCGTACGCATATTTTTTTGTAATTTTGCACACAAAACGGCGGCATAGCTTGTTTATATAACAAATCAGATTCGTTTTTTTATCGAATCAAATTCGTTTTTTGCTGCCTTAACCTATTTTTTAGTATGCCACAAGTATCTGAACGCGGCGAGATTATGCCCGGCTCGCCAATACGCCGCCTTGTGCCGCTGGCCAACAAGGCCATCGAACGCGGTGTGAAAGTCTACCGTCTCAATATCGGACAGCCCGATGTCCCCACTCCGCCGGAAGCCTTCGAGGCTCTGAAGAAAATCGACCGCAAAGTACTGGAATACAGTCCTTCGGAAGGGCTGCTTTCGCTGCGCCGCAAACTGCGCGAATATTACAAGCGCTTCCATATCGATGTCGACGTCGATGATATAATCGTGACCACCGGCGGCTCGGAGGCGGTACTCTTCGCCTTCATGGCCTGTCTTGACCCGGGCGATGAAATCATTGTGCCCGAACCCGCCTATGCCAACTACATGGCCTTCGCCATATCGGCCGGCGCGAAAATCGTGACCGTGCCTTCAAGCATCGAGAACGGCTTCGAGCTGCCTCCGGTAGAAGAGTTCGAGAAACTGATTACCCCGCGAACCAAAGGCATATTGATCTGCAACCCCAACAACCCCACCGGCTATCTCTACACCATGAAAGAGATGCTGCAGATCCGCGACATGGTCAAGAAGCACGACCTGTTTCTGTTCTCCGACGAGGTATACCGCGAGTTCTGCTATACCGGCGCACCATATATCTCGGCCTTCCATCTGCCGGGCATCGAGGAGAATGTGGTGCTGATCGACTCGGTGTCGAAGCGCTACAACGAATGCGGCATACGCATCGGCGCCCTTATCACCAAGCACGCGCAGCTGAAAAAGAATGTGATGAAATTCTGTCAGGCCCGTCTGAGTCCGCCTCTGCTGGGACAGCTGGTGGCCGAAGCATCCATCGACGCCTCGCCGGAATACATGCTGGCCACATATAATGAATATGTGGAGCGCCGCAAGTTCATGATTGACCAGATCAACAAGATTCCCGGCTGCTATTCGCCGATTCCCATGGGCGCATTCTATACGGTGGTGAGCCTTCCGGTCGACGATGCCGACAAGTTCTGCCGCTGGTGTCTGGAGGAATTCCAATATGAGGGACAGACGATTTTCATGGCTCCGGCTTCGGGATTCTATACCACTCCGGGCATGGGACGCAACGAAGTGCGCATGGCCTATGTGCTTGAAAAGGAAGAACTGGCCAAAGCCATGATTGTACTCCGCAAGGCTCTCGAGGCCTATAACGGACAGCGGGCAGCAGACAGCGAATGAATCAGCTCTTCTGATACTCAGTCGGCGACATGCCGGTCAGATGCTTGAAATACTTGCCGAACGACGACTGGTTGCTGAAGTTCAGCATATAGGCCACCTGCTGTATGTTCTTGCCGGAATAGCGGAGCAGATTGCGGGCTTCCATTATCACCCGGTCGTCGATCCAGCGTGAGGCCGAGCGACCCGTGGCTTTCTTCACCAGCAGCGACAGATATTTCGGTGATATGAAGAGCTTTTCGGCATAGAATGTCACGGAGCGCTCGTTCATATAATGCAACTGGAGCAGACGGATGAACTCGTTGACATAGTTGCTGGGACGGCTGCCCGGAGTCTCCGACTGCGGACTTCTCTCGGCCAGCTCCTTGTAGTGAAACTGCGCCACCTGATATACCATGGCCGACACAAGACTGGAGGCGATATTGGTGTCGAGGCGCAGATTCGCCTGATTGCGTGTGACTTCCGACAGCAAGTCGAAATAGCGCCGCAACAGCGCTGTCTGCGCCGGACTCAGACTGCGCACCGGCGACGGCTTCTCCAGTGGCGCCGGCATGCTCAGGGCTGCATAGTTGATGTTGATTTCGTGCAGGAAGTTCGGTGCCATGAACAGAAGGCAGACATCGGCCGACTGAGTCTTGCCGGAGTCGACATATATCAGAGTGCGCGGAGGCACCACAAGCAGCGAATCAGCTTCGAGCAGATATTCCGTCATGTTCACCTCTATATTCATAGAGCCGGACAGAACAAGCAGCACCGCCATGCCTTCGGTCTGCACCGGCCTGTAGCGTACCTGCGGAGACCGCTCCGCATCAGAGCTGATGCTGGCCACGGCAAAAGCTCCGGACACCTGACCGAAATCCGGTGCCTGACTCAGCGCTTCCACCACATCTTCGTATTCGACGAGAGTTTCCATTTCTTGTTTCGGATAATTTGTTCGCACAAAAGTACACTTTTTTATTCCTTTGTGCAACAGTCGGCGGCGGCAAAACGAATTTTATGCCAGAATAGGAGCGCAATCTGCAAATATTTTCGTAGATTTGCGTCATGAATCAGAAGGAGCAGACTTTAGGACTCGAAGACATCCAGCGCATTGTCGACGGCTGGATAAGCGGCACCGGAGCCGGATATTTCTCCCCTCTGACAAATACCGCCATTCTGGCCGAAGAGTGCGGCGAAGTGGCCTCGATCATGGCCCGGCGCTATGGCGACCAGCGAGCCAAAGACTCCGACCGGATTTCCGACCGCGCTCTGGCCGACGAGATGGCCGATGTCCTGTGGGTGCTGTGCGCCCTGGCCAACCAGACCGGCATCAGCCTCACCGAAGCATTCAGAAACAATCTGGCCAAAAAAAACGTTAGAGACAGCGAACGATTCTCCTAATTACAAACACAAACATAAAACCCTATACTGATGAGCGACAAATATCATGACGCCGTGGCCAAGAGCCAGGTATTGGAAGACGATCTGAAAGTATCTGCCGATGTTGCAAAGATTCTCGAAGACCATTTCCAGGAAAACAATACTCCTGAGGTATGGAAATTTCTCTTCAACACCATAGACCTCACTACCCTCAACCCCACTGACTCGCCCCGCTCGGTGGCCGAGTTTACCGAACGCGTGAACGCCTTCGACGAAGAGCATCCCGAACTCCCCAACGTGGCCGCTATCTGCGTATACCCGAACTTCGCGCAGGTTGTCCGCACGGTGCTTGAAGTAAGCGATGTCGACATCGCCTGTGTGTCGGGCGGCTTCCCCTCGTCGCAGACTTTCCAGGAAGTGAAAGTGGCCGAGACCGCGCTGGCTGTCGATGGCGGCGCTGACGAAATCGACATTGTACTCAATCTGGGCAACTTCCTCGACGGCGACTACGAGGAAGTGTGCGATGAAATCGCCGAACAGAAAGCTGCCTGCCGCGACGGACGCCTGAAAGTAATCCTCGAGACCGGCGCTCTGAAGACAGCAGCCAACATCAAGGCCGCATCGGTTCTCTCGATGTATGCCGGTGCCGACTTCCTGAAGACCTCCACCGGCAAGGGCTATCCCGGCGCAAGCCTCGAGGCCACTTACGTGATGGCCAAGGCCATAAAGGAATACTACGAACAGACCGGCAACATGATTGGCTTCAAGGCCGCCGGCGGTGTAGCCACCACCGAAGACGCGGTGAAATATTACACCGTCATCAAGGAAGTGCTCGGCGAGAAATGGCTCACCAACGAGTATTTCCGTCTGGGCGCCAGCCGTCTGGCAAACAACCTCCTCAGCAGCATCCTCGGCGAGGAAACAAAATTCTTCTAAGGCACACAAAGTAAAATCGCAACTGATTAATCCCAAATCAGTTGCGATTTTGCTTTTGATTTGCAGCGCCATTCCCGGCGAAGTTACCATCGCCTCGGCCACTCGCCGGCGCTCTGCATTTAACATTTATTGTCGAACCGGCTCTTATATGTAACTATTCAACTATATTAAATCGCTGGCAAACATCGTCTTGTAGGGACGCACCCCGGTGCGTCCGGTCGCCGGCTGTCTCAAATCTTGTTGCTGCGGACGCACCGGGGTGCGTCCGGTCGCTGGCTGTCTCAAATCTTGTTGCTGCGGACGCACCGGGGTGCGTCCCTACATTGATAATGAGCAACTTACAAAAACAAGATAGGTGAATAGTTACTCTTATATTATCCTTTTGATTATCCAAAATATTCGCTAATCCAGGGTTGCTCCGGCTTCCACTTGGAGTCGGAGGGGGAATTTATTTGAAAAGACAGCAGTTATTTTCCATATAAATCATGTCGTTTGCGAAATAAGTAGTAAATTTGCGTCAAATTCAATTTTAAGCACCAATCGACGGGTTGGTGTGACTCAGTTAGCTAACTTAAAAACGACATGGAAAATGATTTGAATCGGCTAAAAGTTATTCTTGCCGAGAAGAAACGCACTAATAAGTGGCTTGCAGAACAATTGGGACGCGATCCTGCCACTGTGTCTAAATGGTGTACCAATACCGCACAGCCGGGATTGGAGACTCTTCGCGAAATCGCTAATCTTCTGGAGATAGACATTCGTGACCTTATCAATCCTACAATGGTCACCGAGCCCGAAGTTATGTATGTCAAAATAAAGAAATAAAGAGATATGGCGGAAAAGGATATAAAATCAGGAGACACCAAGAACGAGGTGGTTCTCAATGATGACCAGATAATTTGCTCACTAACCAATCAAATCAAGAAATCCACAGAGAAGGAACTTACTCTTCAGCACATGATTTCCATGATGATCGAGGAGTACGGTTTTTCAGCAGGCGATTTGGAGCGAGACTTTAATGTGAGCTTTGAAGACGATGAGAAGAAGCGCAAGCAGAAGGTGGACTTAGCCGTGTTTGAGGAAGGCAAGCCGCATTCCGCCGACACACTCATCCGATTTATTGTAATTGCAAAGGACAGCAAGGTCAAGACCGATGACACCAAGGCCGGTGTGACTGCTACACTTGAAAATATACTAAGTTATACCGACTGTGAGTTCGGTTGCTGGACCAATGGCATTGATATGCAGTTTCAGCACTCGCTTGAAGATGATTTCGGTCAGGTGACTTGTGAAGACCTTTCGGACTGGCCTGCAAAGGGACAGACACTTGAAGAACTGGAAGAGGCCGGTGAACGTGCTCCGCA
>CAMWUD010000058.1 GCA_947177365.1 uncultured Porphyromonadaceae bacterium
GCCTCCCCTCCTCCAACGAAGAAAAAATACACCTAATTTATGTTAAACAACATATTCTGCAGTGTCAAAATGTTAAATATGTGTTAAAGATGCTGCGACTTGATTTTTTTTCATAAATTTGCAACGGACAACATCCAGCTATACTTTCAACATCTATAATTATCCTAAAACTAATCCATCGACTATGGCAAAAGTAATTGGCGCAGTAGTGATCGACAAAGACCGCTGCAAAGGCTGCGACTTATGCGTAGTGGCATGTCCGACCGACGTGCTCCTCCTCCAGCCCAAAGAAGTGAACGACAGAGGCTATCATTATGCTTTCACAGCCAAGCCTGATGCATGCATCGGCTGCGCTTCATGCGCCACGGTGTGCCCTGATGCTTGTATAACCGTTTACCGCCAGGTGATTAAATAACCCCTCTCTACTATGGAACAGGAAGAAATCAAATTGATGAAGGGTAATGAGGCCATTGCCCATGCCGCCATCCGTGCCGGCATCGACGGCTATTTCGGCTACCCTATCACTCCGCAGTCGGAAGTCCTCGAAACTCTTGAAGAACTCATGCCCTGGGAAACCACCGGCATGGTCGTGCTCCAGGCCGAAAGCGAAGTCGCCGCTATTAATATGGTATACGGTGGCGCAGCCACCGGCAAGGCCGTAATGACTTCTTCAAGCTCGCCCGGCGTCAGCCTCAAGCAGGAAGGCATCTCCTACATAGCCGCAGCCGAGCTGCCGGCTCTGATCGTAAACGTCATGCGCGGTGGCCCCGGTCTGGGCACCATCCAGCCCTCGCAGGCCGACTACTTCCAGGCCACCAAAGGCGGCGGTCACGGCGACTACCGTCTGATTGTACTGTCGCCCGCCACTGTGCAGGAAATGGCCGACTTCGTAGGTCTCGGCATGGACCTGTCGTTCAAATACCGCGTGCCTTCGATGATTCTCGCCGACGGCGTTGTCGGCCAGATGATGGAGAAAGTAGTGCTGCCTCCCGTACGTCCGCGCCGCACAGAAGCCGAAATCGCCGAGCAGTGCCCCTGGGCTGCCACAGGCAAGAACGGCCGCAGCCACCGCAACGTGGTTACCTCTCTCGAAATGGAGCCGGACAAGATGGAAAAGAACAACGAACGCCTTCAAGAGCGCTACCGCGAAATCGAAGCCAACGAAGTGCGCTACCAGGAATATTTCACTGAAGACGCCGAATATCTAATCGTGGCATTCGGCTCAGTGGCACGCATCTGCCTCAAGGCTATCGAAGACGCAAGAGCGGAAGGCCTGAAAATTGGTCTTATCCGACCCATAACCCTCTGGCCCTTCCCGACCGAAGAAATCGCACGCCTCGGAAAGCAGGTCAAAGGCATCCTGACCGTAGAGCTCAACGCCGGACAGATGATCGAAGACGTACGCCTGGCCGTAGGCAACGAACTGCCCGTACACCACTTCGGCCGCATGGGCGGTATCGTACCCAACCCCAACGAAGTTATCGACGCCCTTAAAAAGCACTTCAAAATCTAATCCCGAAATGAATCCAAACGATATAATCAAACCTGAAAATCTGGTTTACTCGCGTCCGCGCCTGCTCGACGAACGCAATACACACTACTGCCCCGGCTGCAGCCACGGCGTCGTTCACCGTCTGATGGCCGAACTCATCGACGAGATGGGGCTTGAAGACAAAACCATCGGCGTAGCACCCGTAGGTTGCGCAGTGTTCGCCTACAACTATATCGATGTAGACTGGGTGGAAGCCGCCCACGGTCGCGCTCCCGCTGTCGCTACCGCACTCAACCGCCTCAACCCCGACAAGTTTGTATTCACCTACCAGGGCGATGGCGACCTCGCCGCCATTGGCACCGCCGAGACAATACACGCCGCCAACCGAGGCGAAAACATTGTCATCGTGTTCATAAACAACGCCATATACGGCATGACCGGCGGTCAGATGGCCCCCACCACCCTCCTCGGACAGAAAACCGCCACAACACCCTACGGACGCCGCGCCGACCTCAACGGATTCCCCATCAAAATCGGTGACATCCTGGCCGGACTCGACGGCACCTGCTATGTGACCCGCCAGGCCGTACACACCCCTGCCGCTGTCCGCAAGACAAAGGCTGCCCTGAAGAAAGCCATCCAGAACGCACTCGACAAAAAAGGCACTTCCGTAGTGGAAGTTGTCAGCACCTGCAACTCCGGATGGAAGCTCTCGCCCGCCAAATCAAACCAGTGGATGGAAGAAAACATGTTCGCCAAATATCCGCTGGGCGACCTCAAAAACGTCTAACCTGTCAATACAGCCCCAAATTATGAAAGAAGAAATTGTAATTGCCGGTTTCGGTGGCCAAGGTGTGCTGTCGATGGGCAAGATTCTGGCTTACGCCGGACTGATGAACGACCTTGAAGTGACCTGGATGCCGGCCTACGGCCCCGAACAGCGCGGCGGCACTGCCAACGTGACCGTTATCCTCTCGGACGCACCGATTTCATCGCCTGTGCTCGACAAATACGACACCGCCGTAATCCTCAACCAGCAGAGCCTCGACAAGTTTGAAAGCAAGGTAAAACCCGGCGGTACCCTCATCTACGACCCGTACGGCATACACCACGCGCCCACCCGCACCGACATCAAAGTTGTGGCGGTCGATGCCATGGACGCCGCTCTGAAGATGAACAACACCAAGACCTACAACATGATTCTGCTCGGAGCCCTGCTCAAACAGCGCCCCATTGTTCCGACCGAAGCTGTCATCAAAGGTCTGCGCAAGACTCTTCCCGAACGTCACCACCACCTCATTCCCCTTAACGAAGAGGCTATCAAGGCCGGCATGGCGCTTTGCTGATGAACAGTCTTGAAGACGAACTGAAAGCCCTGTCCGCGGAAATCGAAGCCGGCCCGGAAAACGCCGACGCATACTTCCGCCGAGGAAGAATCCTATGGAAAATGGAGCGCTTCGGCGCCGCCATCAGCGACTACGAGACAGCTGCCTCAATCGACCCGGATTCCCCGGCCGTACAGGCTCTCGAAATTGCTCGCGAAATAATGGACTTCTACCATAAGGACAGATACAATCCATAAGAAATGACTGCGGGAGGCACTTGTCTGTGCCTCCCGCAGTCATTTCCTACGGTTCGCCGTCACGCCTTCTTCATGAATGCGAGAGCGGCCTTGTAGTCGGGTTCATTGGTGATTTCACTTACAAGATCCACATATTCCACCTTGCCCTCGGCATCTATAATTATCACAGCTCTGGCAAGCAGTCCGGCAAGCGGGCCGTCGACTATCTGCAGTCCGTATTTCTGCGCGAAAAGAGGCGAGCGGAAAGCACTTGCCACCTCCAGATTCTCGATTCCTTCGGCTGTACAGAAGCGCGAGGCCGCGAATGGCAGATCCATCGACACACAGATTACTACCGTATTCTCAAGAGAGGCAGCCTCCTGATTGAAACGCCGCACCGAAGCCGCGCACACGGGTGTGTCAAGACTCGGAAAAACATTCAGCACCACACGCTTGCCACGGTAGTCGAGACAGCTGATCTCCTTTAAGTCTTTGTTTACAAGATTGAAACACGGAGCCTTCTCTCCGACAGCGGGAACAGTGCCGTAAGTATGGCACGGCGCACCTTGAAAATAGATAGTTTCCATATATATCGCTTTTTGTCAGAGCCGACTCTGCGCGTGGCGGCTACGGCCCTTAGTTCAGATTAGTAATCATCTCTAAAACCTCATCGGCAAGATTTTTGTTCACTCCACGAATAAAATCGGAAACAGTGCCGTCGGCATTGACGAATATCAGCGTGGGCGTATCGGTGACCCCGCAGTCGCGCGCCAGCGAACGGGCGCCGTAAAGCACGGTCTCGCCCTGCAACGGATGTCCTGCAACACCCTCGACCGATTCAAGACGATTGTCTACAAACGCTGTCAATGTCCTCACCGTTCCTGGATAGAGCTCCACCGCCTGACGCAGCGCCGCAAGCACTGCTGCGGGATTTCCGGCCTCGCTGTCAAGCACGGCCAGCACCACAGGCGATTCAAAGCCATCGGCTTTATGATGCGTCAGTCGCCCGCCGTCAACGGTCTGGACTGAAAATTCCGGCATACGTTGTCCCGGCAGTTTGTCGAGCCGGAAATCGCTCTGTCGGTATCGCGCGAACTCTTCGGGATACAATGCCATAAGCTCTTCCTCGCTGCGGGGAACAGTCTCGGAAACATCTCCATAAGCATATTTTACCGTCATGGTCTGTTCGCTTATCTGACCGGGATTGGTGTCGATATCAAGTTTCAAAGGCATGCCGTCGGCTGCCCTGAAAGAATACTCAAAGGTCTTGATTTCATTTCCGGCTATGCTACGGTTTCCGCGTATGGTGACTACGTCGTTGCGCCGGGCAGCCTCATAGCTGTAGCTGCTGTCGGCCTGCATCTGACGCAGCTCTGCCGCCAGCGCACCGGGCAGCAGGTCGACAAACTGTGCCTGACGCTGCACGCCGGCATCACGCCTGCCCCCCGGCTCAAACGGCGACGGCTCGGCGGCGAAATGGTATTCCTGAAGACGTCCGTCGCGGTAGCGGTAATGATTCCCGCCAAAATAAGCCGAAAAACCACGCGACTCGCCTCCCGGACGGGGCAGTGTCCAGTCGACCAGGTAATCGAAGCCGAGCAGACTGTCGGCACCTCCGTTGTCAACACTCCGCAGACGCACGTCGTACACTACCGGACCACTTGCATTCGGCAGCCAGACCTCGAAAGAAGCCTCGGCACCGAAACTCTTCTCCGCCTCCAGCAGCCGGGCCAAGTCCGATGGGGAGGGCGCTTCGGCGGCCATGGCCCCGATGGCCATGGCCGGAATGATACATAGCGGAATAATTCTTAGCATAACGTGATGTTTTTATGATTAAACGCTGAATGCGCTATTTTTGTTCGTTTTTTTCAACTTAGCCACCGCCAACCGGCGACTACCCAATCCTTTCGTTTTTTGTGGAATCTAATTAGACCCCGTTCCCCAACCCTATGACATTACAAAAAAGCGCATAATGTTTTTCCACAAAAAAAATTCCACAAAAACTTTGAATATTGCAGTAAATTGCATATCTTTGCTGGCGAACGCAAAACCAATCGCCATGAAACTGCTGCCTGCCATCCTCCTCTCGCTCACAGCAGCGCCTTTGCTTATAGCCCGACAGGGCTATATCGAACAATATGAGGGACTCCGGATTCAACCGGAGCTTTCGCTCGACTCCGCACGCCGTACGCCCGTACTTGATCTTTCCGACTGCGCAATCATGTCTGTCACATTCATCAGATATGACCAGCGCGGCGACACAGTCCTGCATGAGACCGTCAACGACAACCGGCGCGATTTCCTGATTTCCGGCGACAGCCTGTGGCTGTACCGCCAGGAATGGCGCAACCGGTTTTTCCAGCCCGACAGCGCAGTGCTGTTCATGCCGGGTTCTCAGCCTTGCAGCTTCAATGCACGCATGAGGCAGGACCAGTGCATACATTCGCTGGCTGCGGGCTGTATGCATTCCGATATCGGGCCGGAGCAGACGCTGATAACATCCGTCGGTGACACCTTGACAGATGTGGTTTCACAGCGTTACACCTTTGAGGCCGGGATTACCTATACCGACTGTACTTACACATATCCCGACAGCATTACATATCCCGTCCGCCACGAGACCTGCTACTGGTATGCACCAGGGCTGCGCTATCCGTCTGCGGTCTGGGAACGCTACTGTTATCTTGGCGACAGCATTCCGGCAGTGCAATATGAAAACACGTATGTGTTTCCGTCGTATGAGAACCGCTCGGTCAGGCCACTCGCAGCAGCGGCCGAAGTGCGCCCGGCGGCAGCAGGCTCAGACCGCCCACTTTCGGCCGACATACTCGGGAGCATCGGAGACTTCGACTCGTTTGTCAGCTCCGGCTCATTCGACGGCAATGTCGAAGTGGACATTCCGGGTCGTGCTGTCACTATATCCACCGACACGACAGACGCTTACAGCCTGCTGCTCTGCGATGCCGCCGGACGTGTGTTCCTCAACCTGCGCAATGCCCGGCACATCGACATTTCCGGACTTCCACCCGGCGAGTATATCATGGCCGCAGGCAACCGTGACAGAGCTTTGATACAAAAAATAATAATCCGCTAAAATTTGTCCGCCATGCTGAACCGAACTCTTTGTGTGGGAGTTTTCCTGACGGCTCTCCTGACGGCTGCCGATGCGGCTGCTGACAATCTATACACTTTCACCGACGGAATAAGCAACGATATAGTTCTTGGAATTGACGGAAACGGAAATCCTATAACCGAGTCATCCAGAAACAACAGTGCGTCGCTGTGGCCTTCACGTACACTGGCGGACAGGATTGTCCCTCCGTCGCCGGAAGCCGCCGGAATGGCGGCCTACATCGATGCATCGATGAATTATTCTGACGGGACGGCCACAATTTCGGTCCCTCTGGTCGCATGGGCTGCAGGAAGCATAAATATGGACCTGAGACTTGACTACCATATACGGGGATACAAGCACGATGAGACCGCCGGCTGGTTCGGCATGGGCTGGACTCTTAACGGCACCGGAGCAGTAAGCCGCTCGATTGTCAATCTTCCTGATGAATACTATGGCTATGAGACCCATAGTTCACGGGAACTGATACACAAGATGCCTGCCGCCGATGCCGGAGAATATCTGCGCCGGATAGAGACGATGCAGACCGACTCGCATCTGGACCGATACAGCTACTACTGCCCCGGGGGCAGCGGTTCGTTTGTTGTGCTTGATGGTGAGGTGGTACAGCTTCCCGCATCGGACAATGTCATAGAATATACAAGCGCTGTAAGCAATGGCGTCACCATTATTGACTCGTTTACCGTAACCACTCCCGATGGCACGAAATACCACTTTGCAGAGAAGGAGCATTGCCGCCATGAATATCAGGCACTCGACCTGATGCAGACTCCTTACCACTATTCATTCGATGCCATCACTACCTGGCATCTGAGCCGGATTACTTCCGCCGACGGGGATATTGCGACATATAAATATGGCACGATGCCGTCATGGACAAAACAGCATAAACCGGGAGTTCGCGTATATAGCGTGATGCAGACCGATTATCAGGTGGAGTTTTCCAGTTCCCGTCAGGATATTAAATACTCCACAGCCTCCACAACCTACTACGACACCCGTATAATCAAATCCATAACTACATTACGCGGATGCGCTCATTTCACTCATGAGACCAGTATGACCAATGGCAAAGCTCCGTCAATGCGGGTGAGCGAAATCCGATTTACCAGCAATCTGACCGATGACGTGTCGGTTTTCTCTCTCAAAGGAAACACAGGCATTCACGGCACATTGCAGGAAATTCAAAAGCACACGGGCGGAAAGCTGGCCGACAGATGGCAATTCAACTACCACAGTTCATATAACTCCCATCATGATTTCTTCGGCTATTGCAACAACGGCACAGGGAAAGTCACCAGCGTGATAGATCCGGATACAGGGGGATTCAACGAAGAACGGCGTTACAGTCTGTCGAACGCCATGGCCGGCGCCATGAGAAGCTGGACCACATTTACCGGAGCCGTCACAACCATAGGCTACGAGGCGGCGACTCTTTTTCCGTCCGGACCTGAAAAATTCAAGCCTATTGTCATAGACTGGACCAAGGGAAACGGGTTGATCATGTACGATGATGTAAAGAAGATGGATCCGTTTGGATTGAGTTCAGGCGCGACAAGTTTTTTTGATAAAGACGATGATGATACCCTGAATCCGCATATAGGCATAAGAATAAACTCGCTCTCGACTTATGACCCTGTGACACTTGAGCAACGTGAGCGCAAGTTCGAGTATCTGGACGCGATGTGCAACATCGACCTCAAAGGCGTAGTCCATACCGATTTCAAATCGCTTTCCGGCAGTTACGATATTGTAATGTCGGCGGGAAAAACCCTCAAAGTCCTCCGTAAGACCTCTTCGGTGGCACTGCTTGAATCAAGCCGGGGCGTCGGCTACGCGCCCGAGAATGCACGGCTGTTCTACGGCAAGGTAAGGGAGCGGATATTTGACTATGGCGACAGTCTCGCCGTAATCATGAACGAATACAACTATGACACCGACATATGCCGGCTTCCGGGCATATCAGGCGGCGGGATACCCAAAAAAGACTCTTTAATTACCAGGGGTTCATTTCTTTTCGATATAATGCTGCCTATCACCAGTCCGAAATACAGGGGCGAGATGTTCAGCGGCGGCATTGTCAACGGCTATTATCGCGAGACAATCGGAGCCCAGCCTCTGCTGAAAAGCTGTGTCTCCTATCGGCTCCGCGACACAACGTACATTCCCGAACGCACTGTCATCTATGCCTATGAGCTATGCGACAGTGTCAGGATTCCCGTCGGAACATTCCATGAACCTGTGGTAAGGAACTTCGGAAACACCAAAATGAGGAGCTATAATTACAAAAGTTACTGCGATTTCAGTTTCTTCCAGTATGAAGTGCTTGCCTTCAGGCCATTGCTCCGCGCCACATCGGAATACACCCATTTCCCTGACGGAGCTTCCCGTCACAACACTTCACACTTCATATATACCAGTGACAGCACGTACAGCGCCGTATGCGGCAACAGCATACCGTGGGCCATCGGATTATACTCCAACGGTTCCTGGAACGCATTGCCTTCTCCCGGCTCTCCGCTTCGACCGTTCAAAACCGACTCTCTGGATGCGGTCACTGCGGCGCGGCTGCCATTTGGTGTGATCTCTGTTGTCGGAGGCAATGCCATCGAACGCTATACCCCTACGTCGGCAAAAGCTCGCAGCGGATTTTTTGCCGACGTTGCCGCCGGCGGACGTCTGACACTCCCGATAGCGACCATGTGGGTGGTAAACGGCTGCGACACTCTGCTGCAGCACAACGAATATGTGAAATCCGGAAACCGCATCAATCTCAGCCGTACAAGCCTCGGTGCGCCGGGACATCATCCCATATCAGTGCAGTCTTTCAACAAAGGCTACCTTGGCTATATGCCTCTGGGAATGAAACAGACCGGCTCGCCGCAGAAAACCTATACATGGGACAGCTGCGACCAGCTTACGTCAATCAGCATCGGCGAAGGTCCGGACGCACTGACAAGCAGCTATACCTACGACAACTATGTGGGCTGTACAGGCATATATGGCCCGGCGGGCGACAGACAGACTTTCAGCTACAGCGGCGGACGGCTGGCTACTGTCCGCAACAATCTGGGCAAACTGACCGCAAAATATGAATATGAATTTCTCAGGGATGAAGGAGTCAGCACTTTTACGGGAACCAACAGCATACGCACCACCACTTACGGCAGTGACAGTGATAGTTCGTCGGTTCGCGAAATCTATGATGCCTTCGGGCTGCCGGTTGTGACAGTCGCCGAACGTGTCGCCGATGGCTCCGACCTGATATCGGTGCGGCGTTTCGACGCTCTCGGGCGACAGCTGGCCGCATGGCGTCCGCTTATGGTGACCGACTCTATACTGATAGGAGATATAAGGAATCCATATGACTACGTACTTGAAGATGAATCGCAGATTCAGTACGGACAGAAAGATGGCTGTGACCGTACCGCATATATCGGCAGTACAGTCGTACATCGGCGGGCAGGCCGCGAATTTGCAGGACATCCCGATTCCCTGTGCGTGCTGTGCAGCAATCCGGACATACCCGAACTCAGGGTTGTGCGATACATGCTGGCTTATGGCAAGCTGGAGACAGGCATAAGAAAACCGCCGTCCGGCAAACTGGCGAACAGCGATGTATACAGCCATGGCGAACTGAACTGTGTCAAATCCACAGATGCCGACGGACGTGTGTCGCTGACATTCTCCGATGCCAACGGTCGTACAGTGCTTGTGCGTGCCATTGGCGACAAAGGGGAGTTCGCCGACACATACACCCTTTACAACAGCTGGGGTGACCCGGTGGTTGTGCTGCCGCCCTCATATTCGGCGAATCTCGCCCGCAATCCTTCATCAACGAATCTCGCCAGATATTCCTCGCAGGCTTATCTCTACACTTACGACCGTCAGCACCGGCTCCGCAGCAAGAAAGCTCCGGGGCAACAGCCCGTCGAGTTTGTATACGACATTGAAGGACGTCAGGCTTTCAGCCGCGACGGCAGCCAGAAAGAGGCCGGCATACGCAGCTTCATGCTCTACGACCATCTTGGACGCGTGGCTGTGACCGGCACATGCTCCGACAGCGGACCCGACATCTGGGACGGTGCTTATCTGGCTCCGGCCATGGACACCGGCAAGCCCGGGCGCAAAGGGGATGCGTCCACTCTCTGCGCCACAGGTTACACGCCGTCCGGTGAACTTAACGCACTGCTCGCATCGCCGCGACTGCTGTCGGCTTCATATTACGACAGCTACTCATCTGTAATACATCAGCTTCCGGCAGAGGCTATAGCCGAGCCCAAAGGCATGTGCACGGCTACACTCACGGCCATACTCGACAAAGACTCATGGCAGCCGGTACTCACAACCATGTACTACGACAGCAGCTTGCGTCTGATCAGGTCTACAAGCAACTGTCCGTTGTCGGGCAGTGTACAGCGCGACTACAGATACAACGCACACGGAACCCTGCTGAGTACCGACGAGACATACCGGCAATCAAGACAAATCGGAATACCGGTCTCCCACAGCCGCAGCTTTACCAACGACCATCTTGGCAGACCGGCCACCGAGTCTCTGAAATACGGCAGTCGCAATTTCAAGACCCGCAGCTACAGCTACAACTCTCTGGGGCAGCTATACCGCACCACCGGCTATGGCAACGATCTCAGCTGTACCTACAGCTACAACATAAACGGCTGGCTGACCCAGTGGTCAACCCCATTCGTCACCGAGCGTTACGCTTACGGATATAGCCCCATGCCGTCGTACAGCGGAAAAATATCCATGAGACAGACCTCGAAAGGTTCCGGATTCTGCAATCAATATGTCTACAGCTATGACCGTCTGGGCCGTCTTACCAACGCGGCATTCACGAATCTTCAGGACAGCGAGGTGGACTACAGCGCCTCATACACCTACGATATCGATTCCAATCCGCTGACGATAAAACGAAGCGGACTGACCGATGTGGGAGTATACGGAACTGTAAACGACATAAAGATAGAGTATGACAACCGTCGTCCGCGTGGTGTGTCCGATGCCGCTGATGCTCCGTTGCTCGAAGGCATATTCGCGCCGCCTCCATCCGTAGCTATAAACAGGACACATGAATATGACTGTGCCGGACGGCTGACGCGGGATGCGACCAGAGGCATTGATTCCATACGCTACAATGTCATCGGTCTGCCGCAGGCTGTTTACTTCGCGGACGGCAGTTCGCTGGAATATACCTATATGGCCGACGGCACCAAGCTGCGCGAGACACGGAGACGCCCATCTTTTGTTTCCGCAAGCAGCAGCGGCATTATCACGGAGACCACCGACTATATCGGTTCGTATGAACTTGAAGGCGGTGTGGTGCGCCGTCTCTGTCTGCCCACCGGTTTTGTATCCTTCCCCGACTCGGTATACCATCATTATATTACCGACATCCAAGGCAACATCGCGGCTGTAATCAACACAAAGTCACGTACAGTGGAGCAGCGCACCACGTATTATCCTTACGGCATGCCCCACGGCGATGCCACAGGAGCCGGCATAAACCGTCGCAAGTTCAGCGGCAAGGAGCTTG
>CAMWUD010000059.1 GCA_947177365.1 uncultured Porphyromonadaceae bacterium
GTACAGGGCCATAGTGGCCTGCTGACGCTGCATGGCGTTTTCGTTGCCGGGATATTTGTCGTTGATTTCCTTTATCTCAGGTGCGAGCACACGCATCTTGGCTTGCGACTTATAGCTCTTGTATGTGAAGGGGAAGAGTATGATTTTGATGAAGATTGTCAGCAGCAGGATAATAATGCCGTAGTTGCTGATAAACGAGCCGAGGAAGCTGAACACCGGAATGATAATCAGCTGGTTGATCCAGCGGAAAAGTCCCCATCCAAGCGGCACCAGACGGTTGAGGTCAAGGTCTTCGTCCGCACCGATCACATCGTCAAGATTGGAGAGCATCGGATAGTCGTTGGGGCCGAAGAAGAAGTCGAATGATACAGCTATACCGTCCTGCACGCCATAGGGCAGAGTGGCCTCCATGCTCATCTGTTTCAGATATTCAGGGTCCTTCTTAAGAACTTCCGACTGCAGGTCAGCCGAAGAGAATGTGCCCTTGGGAATAATCACCGAGCTGAAGAACTGGTTTTTGAAAGCCACCCATTTGATGGCTGCACTGAGGTTCTCGGAGTCATTGTCGTTGGCCGACAGATCTTCAGGACTGTCGCCCTTCACCTTATAATATATGGCGGAATTGCGTTCTTCGAACGTACGTCCCTGCTCGTTGCGAATCATTTTCTGGTTCCAGCTGAAGTTCATCTGCGTGGTACCCTGGGGCAGTACAGCGGCTATGCCCTGCTGCACGACATCCATTCTCACCAGATACTGGCCGGGAACAAGGGTGTAGCGGAGGCCCCACCACACATTATCGCCAAGGTCGAGGCGCATCAGCACGGTAGTATCGCTTTCCACCACCGGGATGAAGTTGAATTCCGAGGTGTTGAGCACCTGGTCGGCGGTACGCATGGCAAAGCTGTAATTGCCAGTATTGGCGTTGAAAAGCTCCACATCGTGAGGTTTCTCACCGTTCTCAGTAGTGTACTTGTTGAGCACCACAGAGCTGACCTTACCGCCACGGGTAGAGAATCCCACGGTAAGGAGGTCGTTGGCGAGAGTCACAGTAGAGTCTGCTCCGCCGATATAGCGAGCGAAACTCTTGTATTTCATAGCTGCGTCGAGCGCACTGCGTACGGCAGCCATGGCTTCCTGACGCTGCGCGGGCGCTATTCCGCTGCCAAGAGTGGCAAGCTGACTGAAATCTACATTTCCTGCTGAGGTAGCGACAAAACCGCTAAGGCTTGCGGAATCGGCCACGGCATGAAGTTTTCCCTGAGAAAATTCAAACGCGCCGGAGCGTCCGGCCACCGGCGTACCCGAAGCACGGGTGACTTTTTCAATAGCCATCAGATCGGCAGGAGTCAGGGAATCAATCAGATCTGCCGCGGCGGCCTTGGTCTGGCCGTCGGTCTGCTGAGCGGGAGTGTTGTCGGTTTTCGCGGCGTTCGGGTCAGGCTGGTTGCAGTACATGAAGCCGAACAATACTGCAAAAATCAGCAGCATACCGGTCAAGGTGTCTTTGTTCATCTTTCGGACTTGTGTTCGTTATGATAATTTATGGATGCTTGGATAAAGCTTTTGAATATAGGATTTGGCGACAATACAGTAGAGGAATACTCGGGGTGATACTGAGTGCCGACATACCAGCGGCGCGACGGCATTTCGACTACTTCCACCAGACCTGTCGCCGGGTTGATGCCCACACACTCCATGCCCGCCTTCTCGAAGTCGGCACGGTATTCGGAGTTGAATTCGAAGCGGTGACGGTGACGCTCGCTCACCTGACCTGTCCCATAGGCTTCGGCCGCGCGTGAACCGGGGCGCAAGACGCAGTCGTAGGCTCCCAGCCGCATGGTACCTCCGAGATTGGAGATGCTTTTCTGCTCGTCCATCAGGTCGATTACCGGATGCGTTGTGGCATGGTTCATTTCAGTGGAGTTGGCATCGGCCATGCCCAGGACGTTGCGGGCGAACTCTATCACCATGCACTGCATGCCCAGACATATGCCGAACGTAGGTACATCATGCTCGCGGCACCAGCGGAGCGCCACGAACTTGCCTTCTATGCCCCGCTGACCGAAGCCGGGGGCGATAACTACACCGTCCATGCCGGAGAGCAGTTCGTCGACATTGCTTTCGTTTACCTTTTCGGAGTGTATATATACCAGACGGAGCTTATGGTCGGCATATGTGGCTGCGTGGAAGAGAGCTTCGTTGATTGACTTGTATGCGTCCTGCAGCTCAACGTATTTGCCTACGAGTCCGATTGTGACAGGTTCGGTGGCCGAGTCCATTTTATGTATGAATTCGAGCCATGGAGCCATATGCGGCTCGCCTTCGATTCTTACGTCGGTCAGACGGAGTACAATCTCGTCGAGGTGCTGCGCGTGCATAGTCAGCGGCACTTTGTATATCGAGTCGACGTCTTTGGAGTCCACGACGGCATCCGGCGCCACATTACAGAACAGAGCAATCTTGCGGCGGACATCGGCCGGTATGTCATGCTCGGTGCGGAGCACCAGCACATCAGGCTGTATGCCCAGCTGCTGAAGCTGCTTCACAGAGTGCTGTGTAGGTTTTGTCTTGATTTCCTTGGCTGCGGCTATATAAGGCACGTATGTGAGGTGGACACAGAGTGCATTGCGGCCGAGTTCCCAACGCAGCTGACGTACAGCCTCAAGGAAAGGCAACGACTCGATGTCGCCCACCACACCTCCGATTTCGGTAATCACGAAGTCGAATTTGCCGGTGTTTCCCAGCGCCTTGACGTTGCGTTTGATTTCATCGGTGATATGAGGGACAATCTGCACGGTCTTGCCCAGATAGTCGCCACGGCGTTCTTTGTCGATGACACTCTGGTAAATGCGTCCGGTGGTGACGTTGTTGGCCCGGGTAGTCTGAATGTCGGTGAAGCGCTCGTAGTGTCCGAGGTCGAGGTCTGCCTCATGGCCGTCGACAGTGACGTAACATTCGCCATGCTCGTAGGGGTTGAGCGTGCCGGGGTCGATGTTGATATATGGGTCGAACTTCTGGATAGTGACTCTGTAGCCGCGTGCCTTGAGCAGACATGCCAGCGACGAAGAGATGATACCCTTACCCAGCGACGACACCACGCCGCCTGTGACGAATATATACTTGGTTTCCATATTTTGCAAAGTTACTAATAATTTGTCAAGCGCCCGCATGTTTACGGCCTAAATCAGGCTGATGTGTGGACTTATAGAATAGTTTTAGGCTTTTTTTGCGCAGGGTCGCAGGTAAGGCCCACACCGAGCTTTTTGTAAATCTTGCGGTCCACCTCGCCGAGCATCACAGTGGAGTGTACCTGGCAGCCTTCGAGCTGCGGCAGCACTTCAAGTGCGCGGCGGCAGTTTTCGTCGTGGGTACTCAGCACCGACAGCGCCACGAGCACTTCATCGGTGTGGAGGCGCTTGTTGCGGCTTCGCAGGTAGTTGATTTTGGTGAACTGTATCGGCTCAATCATGTGCTGGGGTATGAGCTTCACGCTGTGGTCGATGCCGGCAAGATGCTTGATGGCGTTGAGAATCAGGGCGGCACTTGTGCCGAGCAGGTCGCTGGTCTCGCTTGTGATTATGGTGCCGTCGGCAAGCTCCACGGCGCTGCAAGGCACCCCGCTGCGTTCGGCTCTCTCGCGTGCGGCGGCTATGGGGCGGCGATAGCCGAGGTCAATGCGCGCCTGCTTGAAAAGCAGAGAAATCTTGCTTACCTCACTTTCGTTGCCATCGCCGAGAGCCATGGCGTTGAGAGCGGTGAAATAGCGGCGTATGATTTCGTTTTTCGATGCGTCGCAGCACACTTCGTCGTCGTTGATGCAGAATCCCACCATGTTGACGCCCATGTCGGTAGGCGATTTATATGGATTCTGGCCGTAGATGCCCTCGAACAGAGCGTTCAGCACAGGGAATATCTCGATGTCGCGGTTGTAGTTGATGGCAGTCTTGCCGTAGGCCTCCAGATGGAAGGGGTCGATCATGTTCACATCGTTGAGGTCGGCAGTGGCAGCCTCGTAAGCGATGTTGACCGGATGTTTCAGCGGCAGGCTCCAGACAGGGAATGTCTCGAATTTGGCATAACCGGCCTCGATTCCGCGCTTGTTTTCGTTGTAAAGCTGGCTGAGGCATACGGCCATCTTGCCGCTGCCCGGACCGGGGGCGGTGACAATCACCAGCGGACGGGTGGTCTCGACATAATCGTTCTTGCCGAAGCCGTCGTCGGAGTCAATCAGGTCGACATTGTTAGGATAGCCTTCGATGGTGTAGTGGGCGTAGGTCTTGATTCCCATCCGGTGCAGGCGCGCGCGGAATGCCTCGGCGCTCGACTGGCCGTTGTAATGGGTCACTACTACCGAGCTAACCAGAAAGCCGCGTTTCTGAAACTCTTCGCGCAGGCGCAGCACATCCATATCGTAGGTGATGCCGAGGTCGCCGCGAACTTTATTTTTCTCGATATCCCGCGCACTGATTACGATTACAATCTCCGCGCTGTCGGCCAGCTGTGAGAGCATTTTCAGTTTGCTGTCGGGGCTGAATCCGGGCAGGACTCTGCTGGCATGATAGTCGTCGAAGAGTTTGCCACCGAGCTCCAGATAGAGCTTGTTGCCGAACTGAGCTATGCGCTCCTTGATGTGTTCGGACTGGATTTTCAGATACTTGTCGTTGTCAAAGCCGTATTTCATAACGGGTTACAAAATTAGGCATTTTTTGCGAAACAAGCAAATATTTTTTCGCTGCAAAGCTACATTACGGCGAGGAGCTCGACATCAAAGACGAGAGTGGAGCCGCCGGGGATGCCGGGCTGGTTGAATTTGCCGTAGCCCTGCTCTGCCGGGATATAGATTTCCCACCTGTCGCCCACACGCATCTGCTGCAGGGCTATGGTCCAGCCACTGATAAGCTCGCGCAAGCGGAATGCCGGAGCCACACCGCCGCGACTGCTGTCGAATGTCTTGCCATTGATGGTCTTGCCTGTATAGTGCACGCTGACCACACTGCCGCGTCCGGGCGAGGCACCGCCGGGCTTACCCTGACGCAGCACTTTATAGTATATGCCCTTGTCGAGAGCTTTGACACCGGCTTCCTGCGCCTTCTGCGCAAGCCACTGCCGGTTTTTTTCAATGTATTCCTGTTTTGCCATGCTGCAAAGTTACGGATAATCCGGCAAATGCCGAAATTCCGGAGTGAATCGGCTTTGTCAGTCTGTTCCGCCGCCAAGACAACGGTAGAGATTTATCAGTGCGAGGTATTCGTCGAGGAGAGCGTGGTTGACTCCGATCTGGGCGCTGAAGTAGCGGCGCTGGGCGTCAAGCACATCGATATAGTTGAGAGTGCCGCCCATATACTGAAGACGCGCGAGCTCCACATATTTCTTGGCCGCCTCCATAAGTTCCTGCTGTACAATCATGTTCTCGCGATACTTCTGAAAGGCCGTGATGGCCGTGTTCACCTCGGTGAATGCAGAGATGACCGCCTGCTCATAGGCGTAGCGCCTCTGGTCGTAGGCTGCTATCGATGCTTCGTATTTGCGCTTCTTGCGACCGAAATCAAGAACCGTTCCGGCAATGGAGCCGACCACATAGGTAAAGGGCGATTTGAAGAAGTTCTTCAGACCATCGTTCTCGAAGCCCGGAGTGAAGCCCAGACGCAACGACGGGAAACGGTCGGCATAACTTACACCGACATCCTCCATGGCGGCTTTCAGACGCATTTCGGCCGCCTGCAGGTCGGGACGGCGGCGAAGAAGATCGCTCGTAGCTCCCACCGGCATGCGCGAGCCTATTTTCGAATCAAACATAAACCCCTGCCGGGTATCGATTTCATGCGGATAGTCGCCCATCAGAAGGGTGAGAGCGTTGCGCATGGCAACGATTCGCAGCTCGAGGTCAGGAATAAGCGATGCCGTGGTGGCATATTCCACCTTGGCCTGCTGATAGGTGGTCTCCGGAGTAAGGCCGCCCTCGAAGCGAATCCTTGCCTGTTCGAGCGACTCGCGCCGGGTGTCGAGTGTCTGGCGCACGATGGCGAGTTCGTTTTCCAGAAGCAGCAGACGGAAGTAGGTGGTAGCCACCTCCGATATAAGAGTCATGCGCATGGCGCGGTAGTCGCTGACAGTAGCCTCGAAGCGGGCGGCAGCCCCTTTCCGGGCATGGGAAAGCGAACCAAAGAGATTTATCTCCCATGTAATCGGCAGCTTGAGGTCCACTTCCGGGTCTTTGGTCGTACCGCTTCCGTTATAATTGTTTGTCTCATGGGAATATCCCGCATCAAGTCGGACTGTCGGGAGCAAGTTGAGTTTTTCCACACCATATAGGCGCCGCATCTCCTCAACCCGCGAGGCACATTTGAGCAGGTCGCGGTTGTTGTCGAGGGCATGGCGCATGATACGCACCAGAGTGGAATCGCTGTAGAACTGCCACCACTTCAGGTCCGACAGCGACAGAGAGTCTATCTCCGCTCCTGCCACATAGGTGTCGGGCATGGAGACGGTGTCGGGACGGCTGAGATTTTTCGTGCCCGAACAGCACCACAGCAATGGCAGCGCCATCAGTATGACAAGCAGTTTTTTCATTTCTTTCTGTTTTTCAGATAGAGGGTGAGTTTATTTACAGCCACAAAAAAGAAGGGCACAAAGACTATACCGGCGGTGATTGCCACAGCCATGCCGAAGAACACTCCGGTGCCGATGTCGCGACGGGCAGCCGAACCGGGGCCGCTGGCGAAAAGCAGCGGCAACAGACCGAGCATGAACGCAAGCGAAGTCATCACGATGGGGCGGAAACGCAGGCGGGCAGCCGTGAGGGCGGCCTTCAGTGCATCGGCGCCCTTGTCGACCTCTTCCTTGGCAAACTCCACGATGAGGATGGCGTTTTTGGCCACGAGACCAACAAGCATCACAAGCCCGATCTGGAAGTACACGTTGTTTTCAAGACCGCAGACCCATATTCCGAGGTAAGCCCCTACCCCGGCTATAGGCAACGACAGCAGTACGGCCAAGGGTACCGACCAGCTTTCGTACAGTGCCGCCAGAAACAGAAACACGAACAGAAACACCAGACCGAGAGTCATGCCGGTATTGCCGCTTTCATGACGTTCCTGATAGGACAGTCCGCTCCATTCCACACCGATATTCTCCGGCAGGCGGGTGGCCGCTATTTCCGACAGTTCGTCCATGGCCTCGCCGGTGCTGTAGCCGCTTGCGGCATCGCCCGATATAGTGGCGGAATTGAACATGTTGAAGCGTCCGATTGTGCCGGGGCCGGTGGTAAGACTGGACGTGCCGAGCGACGACACCGGCACCATCGATCCGTCGGCGCTCTTGACAAAGAAGAGGTTCAGATTGTCGCGGTTGGCACGGTATTCGGCATCAGCCTGTATGTAGACCCTGTAAATGCGGTTGAACATGTTGAAGTCGTTGACATATATGGAGCCTGTGAAGGCCTTCATGGTGGAGAATATGTCGCTTACCGGTATACCGAGCATCTTGGCGCGGTCGCGGTCGACATCGAAATAGAGCTGCGGGATGTCGGTCTGCATCGATGTACTCAGACCGGATATGGCCTTGGACTCGGCCGCATAATAGCGCAGTGTGTCGACGGCCCGCTGGAGGTCGGCGTAGGTAGCGTCGCCTCTGGCCTCAAGCACCATCTCGAAGCCGCCGCTCGTTCCCAGACCGGGGATAATGGCGGGCGAGAATACGTATACCTTGCATTCGGGATAGGCCGACAGTGCATCCTGTACGCGCTGGCGCACCTTGGCCACGGCTCCTTCGTCGGTGCGGTCGCCCCAGTCCTTGAGTATGACGGTGAGCTGCGAGTGTGCCTGGTTGGAACCGACGCGGGGCGATGAGCCTGTGACATTGAGTACATATTCCACATCGGGGTCGGCCATGAGCATCTGCATAGCCCGGTCGGTGACCTGGCGGGTACGTTCGATTGTGGCGCCTTCCGGCAGCTCAAGCTCGACGGTGAAGTAGCCCTGGTCTTCCTGCGACATGAAACTCCGCGGCATAAAGGCGTTCATCATATAGATGAACACAAGCGCCAGGCCGAATGCGGCATACATGCGTCTGGGGTGCTTCACTGTGCGGCGGATGGAATGGCCGTAGAAACGGTTGCCTTTGCCGAGCCACCAGTTGATGAGCCTGAACAGCTTGGCTTTCTTCCGTCCGGAGTGCGGGCGCAGCAAGGCGGCGCACATCACCGGCGACAGAGTCAGCGCCACCACAGTGGAAATCACCACCGAAACGGCAATCGTGACCGTGAACTGACGGTAGAGCTGGCCTGTGATGCCCGGCAGGAAGCTTACCGGCACAAACACAGCGCAAAGCACCAGCGACATTGCCACAAGGGCACTGCCGAGATTTTTCATGGCCTTGGCTGTGGCTTCTTTCGGCGGCAGGTGCTCGCTGTTCATGATGCGGTCGACATTTTCCACCACCACTATGGCATCGTCCACCACTATGCCTATGGCAAGTATCAGACCGAGCAGTGTAAGCATGTTGAGCGAAAAGCCGAACATCAGCATCACGCCGAAGGTGCCGACCAGCGAAATCGGCACGGCTATTACCGGAATGAGCGTGGCCCGCCAGTTCTGCAGCGACAGGAACACCACCACAATCACCAGCAGCAGAGCCTCAAAGAATGTTCGGTAGACGTGGTGAATCGACTCCTTGATATATGTGGTCATGTCGAACGGAATCTCATAGCTGATGCCGGACGGGAAACCGGCGGCTATAGTCTCCATTTCTTTCTTCACAGCCTCGGCCACGTCCATGGCGTTTGAGCCGGGAAGCATGTTGATGTTGATTACAGCCGCGTTTCCGCCGTTGATTCCGCTCTCAGTGGAATAGCTCTGAGCTTCAAGCGAAATGCGGGCCACATCTTTCAGACGTATCATCGAACCGCCGGAGCCGGCCCTTAGCACTATATCCTCGAATTCCTTTACCGTCGACAGTCGTCCGCGGGCTATAATGGGCATGGTGATGTCGACATCGTTCATCGGCGCCATGCCAAGAGTACCTGCCGCCGACTCGCGGTTCTGATCCTTGAGCGCGTTCTGTATGTCTTTTACAGTAAGGCCGAGGTCGGCGAGCTTGTCCGGCTCCACCCATATCTGCATGGCGTAGTAGCGGCCTCCGACCGAACTCACCGAACCCACCCCGGGTATTCGCCGTATAGGGTCTATGACATTGAGTGTGGTGTAGTTGCTCAGATATACTTCGTCGAACTTGGGGTCGTCGGAGAGTATGGTGATGGTCATGAGCCGGCCTGCGGTCTCCTTCGACACCGATATGCCGTTCTGCACCACTTCGGCCGGGAGTCGTGCCTCGGCCTTCTTGATGCGGTTCTGAATGTCGACAGCGGCCAGTTCGGGGTCTGTGTCGATGTCGAATGTGACCAGAGCGGAGAATCCTCCGGAATTGCTGCTGGTCGATGACATATATATCATGCCCGGAGTGCCGTTGAGTTCCTGCTCTATGGGAGTGGCCACAGCCTGTGTGACTGTAGTGGCGTCCGCTCCGGGATAGGATGCCGTGACGCGCACCACCGGCGGGACAATGTCGGGATACTGGTCGACCGGCAGCAGCATCAGGCCAATGCCGCCAACAATGAATATCACTATCGATATGACGATAGAGAAGACCGGATGTTCGAGAAAGAAGTTCTTTTTCATGCCTATTCCTCCTTTCCTTCAGCCGCTCCGTCGACGCTGGCCTTGGGCTTCGCCTCCACGGGCGATACCTTCATGTTGTGGCTAAGCTTGTGGAATCCTTCCACCACTATGCGCTCGCCCTTGGCCAGGCCACGCTCAACAATGGTATTGTTGCCGACCTCGGGACCGGTCTCGATAAAACGGCGCTCGGCCACGGAGTCGGGACGCACCACATAGATATATACTCCGTTTTTTTCGATTTCAAGTGCCTTTGTCGGCACTTCGATGGCCTGCTCACGCACATCGAGCAGCACACGCACCTTGGTAAATTCTCCCGGCAGAAGGCTGCGGTCGGGGTTGGGCATTTCGGCACGCACCGAAAAGGTGCCTGTCTTGGGGTCGACCTTCGGGTCGGCGAAGTCCACCAGACCCTGAAGCGGATATTCGGAACCGTCGGCCAGAGTGATTGTCACGAAAGATTTCCGCTTGCTGCCGCCGGTGTCGCCGCCTATGTTCACGTTGCGGTCTTTGCCTCGCAGATAGTCGAGGGCGGTCATGCTGAAATCCACACGCACGGTGTCGCTTTTCACCACTGTGGCCAGAAGTGATTTTCCAGCCGAAGGGCCGACGAGAGTGCCGATGTCGGCCGAGCTCTCGGATATAAAGCCGGAAATGGGCGATGTCACCTGAGTATAACCAAGGGTTAGTTCTGCCTGGGTGAGGTCGGCTTTGCTCACGATGACTTCGGCCTGAGCGCCTTCGTAAGCCGCCACGGCATTGTCGAGGTCGAGCTGTGATGCCGCATTTTGCTCATAAAGAGGCCGTATGCGGTCGAGGTCGTGTTTGGCCTTGCGGGCCTGCGCCTCGGCCTTGTTGAGCTGGGCGCGCGCCTTGTTGACGTGAGCCTGATACAGTTTCGGGTCAATCACAAACAGTGTCTGGGC
This sequence comes from uncultured Porphyromonadaceae bacterium, assembly GCA_947177365.1. GTDB lineage: Bacteria > Bacteroidota > Bacteroidia > Bacteroidales > Muribaculaceae > CAG-873. Next base: position 10,598 of record CAMWUD010000059.1, read on the forward strand.
GGCCTGGATGTAGGTGCCTTCCTTGAAACACATTTTCTGAAGATAACCTTCCACGCGGGCATGGATTTCCACGAACTGCTGGGCACGTATATGCCCCACATATTCGCCGTATATATTGACATCGGCTGTCTTTACAGTCTCTACTTCGACCACAGGCAAAGGAGCTGACTGATGACGCGGACGCATGAAGAAATATAGCGACGCGGCCGCGATAAGCACAACCAACGCTATTACCAGCCACGCACGGCGGCCCGGACGATGTTTTCTGGCGGTAGTGACTGTTTTGCCGGATGTATTCATATCTGCTTGCTGTTTTTATGATTGGATTGAAATCATGGTGTGATGAAACCAATTAACATAATTTATTAACATTTCCGCCGCTGAAAAAGTTGCACACAACATCATCAAATGATTGGCGGAGGGCTCTCACCACTACAATTAATAACGGTCTGTACGCGTTATATTGCCATGTTAGCGATATTTCACTATTGTTCGCCATGCGGCACGCTGCTGCTTGGGGAATGCGACGGACACCTGTGTGTATGCGACTGGCCTACCGCCGAGGGCGCCATCCGCACTTCGGTGTTTCGGCGACTCGGGCAGCCGGAGTCAGTTTTTGCCCGGACGCCTTTGCTGGATTGCGCGGCCATGCAGCTCGACGAGTATTTCGCAGGCACACGGACTGTCTTCGATCTGCCTGTGGCCATGCACGGCACGGAGTTCCAGCGCCGCGTCTGGACGGCTTTGTGCAGCACAGCCTATGGCTCAACGGAGACATATGCCGGACTTGCCCGCAGGTGTGGCTGCCCGATGTCGGTACGTGCCGTAGCCAATGCCGTAGCAGCCAACGCCATGAGTATTATCATCCCCTGCCACCGCATTGTGGCCGCCGGCAGCATCGGCGGCTATGCCGGGGGTGCTGAAGCCAAACGACAGCTGCTCGCTCTGGAAGCGCGATATTCCCTGACGTTTCTACCGGATTGAGAGCCGGCAAATCGTCCGATGTAGATCCATACAGACAGAGCCGTCCCGGCGCCCGGGAGAGTCCCGACGGCTCGTAATTGGGGTTAAAGTTATGTTTATTGCACGAGAAACATGGCGGCCTGCGGCACGCCCCCGGGGGCGGATT
>CAMWUD010000060.1 GCA_947177365.1 uncultured Porphyromonadaceae bacterium
ACCATATGTATGGCATTGACGTTTATGGCGACCTTGTACGCTGCGATGTTTACGGCAATTTCGAGCTTGTGGCATTGAAGGCCGACATGGATTATTCGGCCGACGGACTTCTGGCTGCGTGGGAGTCCGGCATGACTTACAGTCCCAAAGACAATGCATTCATCTGGAGCCGCCAGCTGCCGACGATGGATTCGGAACTTGTGAAAATCGACGCAAGCGGCGAACACAAATGGAGTCTTATAAGCAGTCATCACCGTTGGGACCAGTTCGTGATTCTGGCCTGCACCGATACCGACGGTGACGACAACGGCCCTGTAGCCGCGACTATAAAGTCGGTTGAAGTTGACCATCTGAATCCTACCGGCACAATAGTATATACCATGCCCACCCGTCTTGCCGACGGCAACGAGGCACCCTCGTCGATGACCTGGACTGCTGTATGCGGAGGTGTGACACAGACAGGCACAGCGGCACCCGGCGAAGATGTGACCGTGGTTTATTCCAATCTGACAGAAGGCGAGCAGAACTTTACGTTCAGGGCTTTGACCGAGACAGCCAAGGGCGCTTCGACTGTAGAGAACAGATGGGTAGGTGCCGACACTCCCGATGCTCCGGGCAACGTGCTCCTTACAAATGTGTCTGGCGGAAGCTACCGTCTGACATGGACAGCGCCCGTAAAGGGAACTCACAATGGCTATCTTGATACCGACAAGCTGCTCTACGCCGTATTCCTTGACGACAAGCAGGTGGGAACTGCAACGCGTGACTGTGCCATGGATGTTGAGCTTCCGACCGATGCCGACACCCGCGCATATTTCTTCGAGGTAAGAGCTCTTTGCAACGACAAGATCTCCGAAGCGGCACGTTCGAATCAGGTCTTCACCGGCCGTGGCTACGGTGTGCCCTACATGATTGTGCCTGATGAAGAGTCGTCAAGCAGAATGACCATCCTCAACATCGACAACGACCGCAGCAACTGGACCTACACGACAGAAGTCGGAGGCACTACAGCCTTCTTCACCAACAGAGACTGGGACAACAGCGGTGATGACTACCTGATTACTCCTCCCCTGTGGCTCGATGACGTGACAAAAATGTATAATATCTCGTTTGAAGTGAAGTATCACAACAACAACCGTGTGGAGGAATTCTACGATGTATGGCTCGGTACCGGAGCTTCAGAGGACGGCATACGCGAAAAGAGAGTGTCGCCGAAAACCCGCGTGACTTCGCGTTCATACTATAAGGTGGACTACGATTTCGCCATACCTGCCGCAGGTACTTATTATCTGGGCATCCACTATGTGGGCGATCCCGACCAGGGCGGTATATATGTGCGTGATATCCGCATCACCAGGACTTCGCGTTCGGGTGTAGAGGAAGTGAGCGCCGACAACGCGCTTACTGCCCGTGCAGGCAACGGAGAGGTAATACTTGAAGGCAACGGTGATGCCGCGGTATATTCGACCGACGGCTGCCTTGTGGCCACAGCTCATGTCGATGGTTCGGCCGCTGTAGGCGTGGCTCCGGGAGTATACCTGGTAAGAGCAGGAGAAAAGACATTCAAACTGCTGGTAAAGTAAAACAAATGAATAAACCGGGTCATGGCGCCGGCGAGGCTACCGGCGCCATGATTCAAAATACTATTACACATGAAAAAAATTACAGCCTTACTGGCCATCGGTCTGGGATGCGCAGCCAATGCAGTTGGCGCGACCGCCGGTGATTATGCCTTCCAGGGCTATGTGAATTATACAAACACCGATGATATAGGATGGTTCTATGTGGCCGACGACGGTGCCAAGACATTTGCCTGGACCGATGCGCTTGCCCAGAGCATCCAGTCTCCTATGGTATTCGGCTGGATGCGTGAAGGCCGTATCTGCGGTGTATCGTCAGTGTCGGTGAGCGGTTCCATTCGTTCATACGAATATGTGGAGATAGATCCGGCCACCGGTGAGTACGAATTGAGCAAGCCTATCAGTCTGCGTGGCGAAAACAATCAGGCTAACTATCTGAATTATTATCGTGTCGCAACCTACGATCCGACAACGGACCGTGTCTACGGCTACGGACATAATGCCGATGGTACGGCATTTGTGTTCAAGTCGTCGGCTCCTGATTTCACTGACACCCGCGTGATACGCGAGATTTCCGATGCCGAGTATTGCTCGTCGATCACATACAATGCTTCGGAGAACCGTCTCGTAGGCTTCAACCGTGTGAGCTTCGTGTATATCGACAAGCAGACCGGTATGCAGACTCAGGCGTATAATCCGAACCTGAACAATTTCATGTTCACATACACCGGTCTGATGTACGACATGAACAAGCGTGCATACTACTGGAGCTATTTCACCAACGACAACAAGTCGCATCTCGCACTGGTGGACCTGAACAACAAGAGACTCAGCGTTGTCTGCGATTATGCCGACATGACACAGTTTTCGTTCATGGTGCCGATGAACGACAGTAGCGATCCGGCCGCGCCTGAAAAGCCGCTGTTCGGCGAGGTCGCTTTCCCCAAGGGAGTGCTTTCGGGTACTGTGACTTTCACTCTGCCGGAAAAGACCAACGGCGGCGTCACTGTTTCGGGCGATGTCGACTGGACACTTTCGGTAGACGGAAACGATGTGGCCAAAGGCAGCGGCAAGGCCGGAGCCGAGGTCTCGCAGTCCGTGGAGAATCTGACCCCCGGAGAACATCTGTTCATGGTGACGGCAAAATACAACGGCAAGGAGTCCATGCCGGACTCGAAAACCTGCTATATAGGACCGGATGTGCCCGGCATACCTGCCAATGTGAGACTTGACGCTACCACTGTAAGATGGGACGCTGTCACCGAGGGTATTCATGGCGGCTATGTCGATCCTGCGGCCATAGTGTATAATGTGACTCTGAACGGCCAGTCCTTAGGCCAGACCTCACAGACCGAGATGGCAGTGACTTATCCGGCTGATGTGCGCTATACTGCGTTTACAGCGAGCGTGTCGGCAGTGAACGGTACTGAAGAGTCGGAAGGTGGCGTGTCGAACGTATTCCTGGCGGGCAAGCCGCTGGCGTTGCCGCTGTCGCTGTCGCCCGACAAGAACCAGGCCATGCTCTTTACAGTGGAAGATACCGATAAGAGTGGCGACGTATGGTCGTTCAACAACGATGTACTCGGTCAGGAAGTGTTCATGTCAGCAGCTTCTGAGTCAGCTGTCGACGAATGGCTTTTCCTCCCGCCGGTGGAATGCCAGAAGGCGGACGGTGTCTATAAAATATCGCTGAACGCGGCTCTGAACTCAGCCGATGCCAAAGAGGCTAAAATCGAGATCCGTGCCGGACGCAAGGCTGCGTCGGAAGCCATGAAGTCGGTTGTGATTCCGCTGACCGAAGTGAGCAACACTGCGTTTAAGGAATACAGCGGTCTGTTCTCGCTCAGCGGCGACCTTCTCGGTGCCGAGGGCGTGGTGATTGGTGTGCGGGCATATGCCCCCGACGGAGGCGCCCGGATCAAGACCCGCCGTTTCCGTGTGGAACTTACAAATCTGAGCGACAAAGCCCCCTGCGACCCGTCGGAGCTGACAGTGGAAGCCGGTGCCGCAGGCGCTCTCAATGCCAAAGTAAGCTTTGTGATGCCGTCGAAGACACTCGACGGTGTGGATATTCCCTCCGATACAGATGTGACTGTGACCATTCTCAATGATTCCAAAGACGTGGTTACCGGCAAGCCCGGCAGCCGTCAGTCGGTCACCATCGACGCATATCAGGGTATTAATGAAGTAGAAGTGACACCTTCGCTTGGTTCTGTCAAGGGTCAGAAGCAGGTTCGCGAAGTGTACTGCGGCGTGGACATACCGCGTGGAGTTGAGAACATGCAGGTGAAGGTTTCGGAAGACAACCTCAGCGCAGTGGTTACCTGGAGCATACCTGCAAAGGGTATCAACGGCGGCTATATCGACCCGGACGGCCTGACTTACTGGCTCTGTGTGTACGACAAGAACACCGATTCCTACCGTCAGTATGCAGAACTTGGCAACACACCCGAATATGTGATGCAGTTGCCTGAAGGCAGCAAGCTCCAGACCTACGATGTTATCATCCAGGCCGTATCGGCTACAGGAGCATCGCCTGAATATGCATCGGAACGCGTGCAGCTCGGCACGCCCTATACTCTGCCGATCAACGAGACCTTCACCCAGCTCGGACAGCATGGAGTCACTTATGGACCTATCAGTCCGGTGACCACAGGCGAGTATGCCGGCACATCATGGGTGCTGAGCGATCCCTCGGTGCTCGACCTCGAGTATGAGGCTCCCGCTTCAATAGCCATGGTAGGTACCACAACACTTGGCGGTACGAAGGGCTGTGTACAGTTCCCGAAATTCACCACCAAGGCCAACGAGGCCGTGAAGGCAGGCTTTACAATCTACGAGTCGTCCATCACCCCCGACATCACTCTGTATGCCTGCACCGATGACATGGATGGCTATGAGCTTATAGGCGAGCTTCCCAAATCGGGCAAGGGATATACCACCCAGTGGATAGACCTGCCTTCGGAATTTGCCGGAAAGGGCTGGGTGAGCATGTATATCATAGCTGATTTCCAGGGCGCATACCAGATGGTGCTGATGAGCGATTATCATGTCACTGCTTCGGCAGGTGTGGGAGAAATCGAGGCTGACTTCAGCTTCGGCCCGACCGTATACGGTTCGGAAGGCGCACTCACTGTCAGCGGTGCCGCAGGTGAAAATGTGGCTGTATATGCGGCCGACGGACGTCTGGCAGCCTCTGTGGCTTCGGCTGCAGAAGAGGAGACTTTCAGCCTCAGCGCCGGTCTGTATATAGTAAGAGTAGGTGGCAAGAGCCTTAAAACAATAGTAAGATAAATAGTCATCACAAATATGAAATCTATTAAACTGGCAGCAGCGCTGACGCTGTTCGCCGCCCTCGCTTCCAATGCACAGGAAGCTGATTACAGATACGGATTCTGTGACAACACCAAGGGTCTTGACTCCCGTATGCTTACGACTAATGCCGGAAGCATAGAGGCCGCGATATACCTGACTCCGGAAGATATGGGCAGGTTCTCTAACGCCAGCATCACAGGCGTGAATGTAGGCGTGCAGCAGAACTTCAATATCGCGAGCATCGAGACTTGGGTGAGAAGCTCCCTCGACGGTGAGAATCTGGCTTCTCAGATGATCACATCCTCCACTACTCCCGCACTTGCAGTCGGCTGGCTCGGACCTAAGTTCGACGAACCGTTCAAGACTGCCGATGGTGAAGGCTACTACATCGGCTATACCATGACGCTGAAAAATCCCGGCATGATGCTCTTGTTCGCTGACCGCGACTTAAGACATGCAGGCGGCTGCTGGCTGAAATTCGGCAGCGGCGAGTGGACTGACGAGTCGCAGCAGTACGGAGTCCTCAATCTCGAGGCTCTGATCTACGGCGACAACCTGCCGCAGAACGACATCGAGCTTACTTCCGCTTCATATGCAAGCAAATATGTGATAAACAACACTCCTCTGGAAGTGGACTACTCCGTTCACAATGCCGGCATGAAGACCGTAAACTCGTATACTCTTGTTCTTGAGGATGCCGACAACGGTGTAAGCCGCTCACAGACCGTGAACTGCGAACTGAAGCATGACCAGCGTGAACAGTTCACCGCAGGGTTTACTTTCGAAGGCCTTGAAACCGAGAAGGAGTATACATTCACGCTCAGAATCGAGTCGCCCAACGGTATTGCCGACGAGACTCCCGCGAACAACGAAATCGAACTCCCCGGCATAACTTCGATTCTGAACACATATCTGCGTACAGTGCTTGTGGAAGAGTTCACCACCGAACGCTGCAGTAACTGTCCGTCGGCAGCTGCGAATCTGCATGCCGCGCTTGTGTCGCTCCGCGACAGCGAGCGTGCACGTGTGGCAGCCGTATGCCATCATGCAGGATATGGTGAGGATTCGTTCACACTGCCATGCGACCGGGACTATCTGTTCTTCTACGGCGGCCCGACTCTTTTCGCTCCCGGCTTCATGATAGACCGTGTGCCCGGCAACAACCAGACCGGATACAATCCGGTGAGCGGTCCGATGTCATCCACTACACTGAAGAGCAAATTCCTTGAGCATATGGATACAGAAGCGTTCTATTCAATCGAGGTTTATGGAGAACACGACCCCGTAGCGCGTACCATTAAGCTTGACATCAACGGCAAGTGTGCGGTGCCTGTGCTCGACAATCCCCGTGTGACTGTGTATCTGGTGGAGGATGATGTTCCTGCGGTATACCAGAGTGGCGGTGGAACAAACTTCAAGCACAGCCATCTGGTCCGCGCTTACAACGAGACATGGGGACAGCCGCCTGTGTGGTCTGACGCCTATACATATTCAGTGGAGACCAAGCTGAGCTATAGCGAAAACTGCAAGCCCGAGAATATGGAAATCGTAGCGGTGATTTCTAACTTCGATGCCTCCAGCTGCAACAACTGTGAGGTAGGAAACGCCGCCAAGGTGAAGCTCTCCGACCTTTATGGAAAGACTTCCGTAGCAGTAGTGGGTGAGGCCAATGCTGATGTGCGTGTAGTGGTTTCCGGTCGTGACATCGTTGTGAACGGTGAATACGAGTCGGTAGCTGTGTACGACCTGTCGGGTCGCGCGTCCGGGATGACCAATCTGACCGCCGGCATTTATGTTGTCAATGTGACAACAGCCAACGGCCCTGTACAGGCCCGTGTGCTTGTAAAGTAAAAATCTGATAGAATTATCGTCCGGTGCCATAAACCTGAATTCGGGTTTATGGCACCTGTTATTTTTGAACTATCCACTTTCCACTTAAAATGAAATTGCGTAATTGACATATTATTATTATCTTTGCGGCTAAAGCATAAAACACCTGAAAATGTACCCGGACTATTCTAAAGAATTTGAAAGGATATTCAGCGACAACTATCGCCGGCTGCTGCTTCATGCTTTGAGGTTTGTGCAGGATGAAGACGATGCCGAGGATATAGTGGCCGATGTGTTCTGCGACCTGTGGAAAAGGATAGGGGACATAGATTTCGACAACGGCATCCGTACGTATCTTTACAAGGCCGTGTCGACAAGGGCACTGAATCTGCTCCGGCACCGCAATGTGGCGGCGGTCAGAATCGAGGCGCTTGAGGCGATCAACGAAAAACGTATGGAATTCATTGCCCGGGAAGACTCCGACGACATTGTCAATTCCAAGGATATAGAGCGGGGTATAAACGAAGCCTTGACGGACTTGCCTGAGAAATGTCGTGAGGTGTTCGTGCTCAGTTATATCAACGGCTTAAGCAGCAAGGAAATCGCACATGCCATGAATATATCGGTGCGTACGGTCGAGGCTCATGTCTACAAGGCCTTGCGGCTGATGCGTGCCCGGCTGAAGCATCTTGTATGCGTTTTGCTGCTTCTGGCAGGAATTTCGTAGTACGGCGTAAGTAATATCTGACGTTTGAGTGTATATTATATATGTGACCCCATGAAGAAGCCAAAAAAAACAGGCCGACACTGAACCAAGGGCGCTATTAAATGTTATAATGACAAATCCTAACACCTCCTATATAATAGATGGCATCAATACCGGAAGATCTAATCATACGTTTCGTGAACAATTCATGCAGCGACGAGGAACTCACAGCCGTAAGACAGTGGCTGGATGAGTCGGACGACCATGCGGCAGAATTGTTCGGGATAGAGAATACAGTATCGCAGGCGGCGACGCTGCGCTGCGATGAGGCTGTGAGGAGTCGTCTGCGGAGTCGTATCGACATGCGTATCGCGGCTGAGGATGCCCTTGCGAAAAAAAAATCGCGACGCAGTTTCATCCTGCGTATGACGGGTGTGGCGGCGATACTTGCCATAGCAGTCACAGCCGGCGTCTATCTGCTGCGGGGTCCGGAAATAAATATGGTAAGCATATCGGCCGGCGATGAAGTGCGTCTGGCAGTGCTGCCCGATGATACGAAAGTGTATCTCAACGGCCATTCCACCCTTACATACCCCGAGACATTCGCGTCGGACTGCCGTCAGGTAGAGCTGGACGGAGAAGGATATTTCGAGGTGACGCACGACAGTACACGTCCGTTCCGAGTGTCGGGACACAGTCTTGACGTGGAGGTGCTCGGCACCCATTTCAATTTTGTAAGCAGCCGTTCAGACAGCAGCAGTGTAAGCCTGCTGGAGGGCTCGGTCAGAGTGTCATCGTCAGGCAAAGACGAAGGCGTGGTGCTCGAACCCGGCCAGAAAGCCGTTTACTCGGCAGCTACCGGACGGCTGAGTGTGCGGAACACGAACGCCTCGGTGGATGCCTGCTGGCATGACCGTATGATATGCTTCGAGAACGCCAGTGTGGCCGACATAGCCGACATACTGCGGCGCCTTTATGGCGCGCGCATCGAACTTGACGCGAATATCGACCGGACAAAGACCTACTCCGGAGTGACGGAATATTGCGGAAGCCTCGACTCGACACTCTCGAACCTGTGCATCACCATACCTATAAGGTTCACAAATTCCGGCAATGTGGTAAAGATATATTCCAGATAAACAATGAAAGGGAACGTGGTACGGCAACGCTATAGTGTCTGTATCGCAGACCCTTTTTTTCAATAATACAAAAAAATCCGAAAACAGATAAGTAGTCCGTGGTACAAGCGTGTTTATTGAATACCATGAACTGAAAAAGGATCAAATCTACCTCAATATAAAATCATGTCAAAAAAAACCTTAAAGCTAAAACCGCGCCCGCTTGTCGGCGGTCTTATGTTTGCCATGACCATCATGGCGAATGCCGGTATTACGCTCACTACCGGTGCGGACACCAGGCTGGGCGATGTGATCAGCTCAATCCAGAAACAGTCTGACTACAAGTTTTTCTACGACGACAACATCGCCGCAGTCAAAGCCAAGTCCGTAACTTTCAACGACGAGAATGTCGACCAGGCATTAAAGAAACTGTTCGACGGCACATCCGTAAGCTATGTCGTAAAAGACAAAGTGGTGTATCTGCGGATGAACAACGGCGCCGGTTCCGGCACTAAATCCCAGACAGCCATAACCCGTGGCAGCAAGACTCACAAAATCTCAGGTGTGATTCTTGATGAGAACGGAGAACCCCTGATCGGAGCGTCGGTGCGCATCAAAGGCACCACTCTCGGTGTGACCACGGATTTCGACGGCAACTACACCATCGAGACCTCCGAAGAGAATCCGGTGCTCGAATGTACCTATGTAGGCTACAAGCCAAAAGAAATCAAGACCAACGGTCAGGCGACAGTCGACTTCGAGATGCTGCCCGACTCGCAGATGCTCGACGAAGTGGTGGTGACCGCTCTCGGCATCAAGCGCGAACAGAAGTCACTGTCCTATAACGTGCAGCAGCTCAACGGCGACGCTCTCTCGGAGAACAAGGACGCCAACTTCATCAACGGTCTGGCCGGTAAGGTGGCCGGTGTGAACATCAACGCCTCATCGTCGGGTGTGGGCGGTATCTCAAAGGTAGTGATGCGCGGTACCAAGTCGATCATGCAGTCGTCGAACGCCCTCTATGTGGTGGACGGCATGCCTATGCGTTCGGCCAACAACGGCGGCTCCACCGAGTTCGGCTCGCAGGGCGCCACCGAACCCATTGCCGACATCAACCCCGAGGACATCGAATCAATGTCGGTGCTGACCGGTGCGGCAGCTGCCGCGCTCTATGGCTCGGAAGCTGCTAACGGCGCCATTGTCATCACCACCAAGAAAGGCCAGGCCGGAAAGACCAAGGTGACTGTCAACTCCAGCCTCCAGTGGGATCGTGCGTTGGTGAACCACCGTCTGCAAAGCCGCTACGGCACAGGCATCAACGGTGCGTATGTGCCCACAAGCAATATGTCGTGGGGCGCTCCGCTGTCGCCGTACAACAACTATGACTACCAGCCGTCGACCGACTATTTCCAGACCGGTTTCGTATCCACCCAGTCGATGACCTTCTCGACCGGCAACGACAAGAACCAGACCTATGCGTCGGCCGCAGCCGTGAACTCACTCGGCATCACGCCCAACAACCGTTACAACCGCTATAACTTCAATATCCGCAACACCACATCGTTCCTGAACGACCGGATGACCCTTGACGTCAACGCCAGCTACATCCATCAGACCGACCGCAACATGGTGAACCAGGGTACATACGGCAACCCGCTTGTGGGCGCCCTGCTTTATCCGCGTGGCAATTCATGGGACGATGTCCGCGCTTATGAGCGCTGGGATGCCGAGCGCAAGATATATGTGCAGAACTGGGGACCCGGCGACTACGGCATGACCGTGCAGAACCCTTACTGGATCAACTACCGCAACCTCAACGAGAACAGCAAGGACCGCTACATGCTCGGCGCCAACCTCAGCTACAAGCTGCTCGACTGCCTGACTCTGACCGGTCGCGTGCGTATTGACAACTCGTACAACAGCTACACGCAGAAAAACTACGCCACCACCAACAGCCAGCTTACCGACGGCTCGAACCGAGGCAGCTACGGCATAACCAAGAGCAACGAAAAGCAGATATTCGCCGACTTCCTGCTGAGCTTCAACAAAACCTTTGGTGAAGACTGGAGCGTGCAGGCCAACTTCGGTGGTTCGATATCCGACATGCGCTACGACTCGGACGCCACCTCAGGCCCGATAGCCGACGGCAGCGACAAATTCGCAGGCGTTCCCGCAGGTCTGGCCAACTTCTTCGCCGTGCAGAACCTCTCGACCCCGCACCTCACAGTGCTTCAGGCCGGCTGGCACGAGCAGACACAGTCGCTCTATGCATCGGCCGACGTTGGCTTCAAGAACACCTATTACCTGACACTGACCGGACGTAACGACTGGCCCTCGCAGCTGGCAGGCCCCAACAGCCGCAACTCGAGCTTCTTCTATCCGTCGGTAGGTCTGTCGGTGCTGCTCAACAACTTCTTCCCCAACGCATCGCACATACTCAATCTGTGGAAGGTACGAGGCAGCTTCGCATCGGTAGGCTCGGCGTTCAACCGCTACATAGCTAACCCGCGCTACCAGTGGAACGCAGACACCCAGTCGTGGAGCGTGCTCACCCAGTACCCGATGTACGACCTCAAGCCCGAACGTACCAACTCGTTTGAAGTCGGCATGAATTTCCGTCTGCTCAACGACATCACCTTCGACGCCACCTACTACAGCGCCGACACCCGCAACCAGACATTCAATCCCGAACTGCCTGTCAACCAGTATTCATCGATTTACATCCAGACCGGTTCGGTACGCAACTGGGGTATGGAATTTGCGCTGAACTACGGACACACCTGGGGTGATTTCAGCTGGAACACCGGTCTGACCTACAGCTTCAACCGCAACAAAATCACCGAACTGGCCGACAACGCCGTCAACCCCGTCACCGGCGAGCGCTTCTCGATGGACATCCTCGACATGGGCGGTCTCGGCTCGACCC
>CAMWUD010000061.1 GCA_947177365.1 uncultured Porphyromonadaceae bacterium
TCTCAGGTTGGAATATTGGTAGAGGTCGAGGTAAAATCCGGTCAGGCGGAAACGGATGTTGTCGCGCTGAAGTTCGGTGGCATAGCGTGCGGCAGTCGATTTGAGTTCCGCCATTTCTATTCCGGCACTGACGGCTCCGCCGGTGTATAGCGGCTGGTTGACTGTCAGAGACGCCATGTTGCCCAGATGCGGAATCGGGGCTTTCTCATAGTCGGAGAAGTCGCGCCGCGTAGTGAAGCCGTCGCCGATATAGCTGAGCGACACACTCGCGTTGATGTCAGGGAGCAGTCCGTTGCGGGCCACACTGATTTCCCGCCGTGCTTCTTCCTCGGCGGTGAATGAAGGGCGTAATTGCACGCTGTTTGTTTCGGCGGTCTCGAATAGCTGTTCAAGCGTCATTACCTGCTCCGGTGTACGGTCGGCATGAGCTTGTCCGCAGCCGAAAACAGCAGCGACAAATATCCCTGTGAGCAATCGTTGATTGTTCATTACAGGCTTGATTGATATGTGAATGATTGGATTGGCTGTATGCTGTGCCGTGTGTGAGAACGGCGCAATCAGTCCGTGCCGGAGCTGTCAGTCCGTGCGTCGGTGGCTGAGGGCAGGGCAGGTGCCGTGCTTTTCCAGTTTTCGAGATAACCCCAGTTCATTACAGTGGGGTTTTGTGTAGGATCAGTTGTGTTTATATAAGACATTTGCAGTGCGGCTCTTTGTGAACCGCACTGCAAAGTTACGCATTTTTTTTCACACTGTGCAAATTTCTCTTTCCACAATGGGGGAGAAAGAAACGAAACTCCGGCCGTTAATGTTCTTTTTTGCGGCGCAGATGCCGTATCCATATATAGTAGCCGGTGAGAGGCAGACTGGCACCGAGCAGTGCGCTCAGTAACCACAGGATGCGTGTGAACACCGCACCCCAGCTTCCGGTATGGATGGAGTAAATCCATCCGCGGAGTTTGTCGGCTTCGGTGGCCTGACTGTAGCTTGAAGTCAGCGACAGTTCGCCGGAACGTCGGTTGAATTCGTAGCGGTCGGCTGCGCGGGGATTGCCGGTGGTACCGAGTGTCACTGATGCAGTCTCCGGACCGATGGTAATCTGAGGCGCGCCGGGATTGGCTGCTGCAAGCTGTTCGTATACCTGTTGCCATCTGCCGAATTCTGAGCGTCGGTGACCTCCGCGACCTTCGCCGCGACCTTTGCCCCGGCCTTCTCCCCGGCCTTCTCCACGACCTTCGCCACGACTATTGCCGTTGTCAGACTTTTGGTTTGAGCCTGCCTGGGCAAAATTGCGTGGAGTATGTTCTACGCCGCATACAGCGTAGAAAGCGGTACGGTACCAGTTGAACGACCATGTGAGGCCTGTCAGAGCCATGGCCAGAACAAAAACCAACGCATACATGCCGCCTGCCACATGCAGGCCTTTCCAGAACTTGCTCCATCCTTGAATGCATGATATACTCAGACTTCTGCGGAAGTGTTTTCGGGCTCTTGGCCACCAGATTACCACGCCTGAAATCAGAGCAATGACGAATATCAGAGTGGAGATGCCTACGAGAAGTTTGCCCACAGCCACGCCGCCGCCATGAGGATTGGCGCTGTCAAGCAGCCAACGGTGCAGTTTGAACATGGTCGAGAAAAATCCCAGACGCTCGTAGCGACCGGTGATTTTGCCTGAATACTGGTCGATGAAGAGCGATGCTCTGCGTGGTTTCGACAGATTCACCTGATAGCAGCGGTCGCGGTCGGCGAACACTGTAACACCGGTGATTTTCACGCTATCGGGCAGGGAAGCCTTCACTGTCTCCATGAGTTCGCCCATGGGCAGTGGAGTGCCTGCGGAATCGGCAGTGTAATATACATCGCTCTTGATGGCGCGGGTGATTTCAGGCTCGAATATGAGCATGGCGCCGGAGAAGCACACCAGAGTGATGATGATTCCGAACGGAACCGACAGCCATAGATGAATTTTACGGAAAAACTTTATCATTGCGCTAATTATTTAGAGCCGGCTCTTATTCATAATTTGGGGGTCATATACCCGAATCCGGTGATGTCGGTGGCGGCGATGGTAACACCTCTTTCAGCCTTTGCGGTAGTGGTGTCGATTGCATAGATAGCCGGCTGCTCATTCTCTACATTGATGGGAATGTAAACCTTGCCATTCTGCGAGTATACGGTCTTGCCGATTGAAGATACGTTTTCAGGAAGGCCTGTGACGTAGGTGAGCTTCTTGTCGGAAGCATCGAATATGGCCAGGTCGGTGGCGGCTGGGTTCTTTTCGGTAAGCGCCTTGTTGTACATGATCAGCAGGAAGCAGTCGCCGCCGGCTGGCCAGCAGCGCATGAACGAGCGGTTTCCGCCCGGAGTCTGAGCTTCGATATTGCAATAGTAGTCGTCGAAAGAGGAGCTTCCGGCAGGGATGCGGCAGACACCTGCGGGTAGTTTGGTCTGCTGCTTGGTGTCGGACATGGTTTTGGCATAGCTCGACGAGAACACGTACACATCGCCGTTCTCCGCAGCCCATACTGTCTGGTAGTACTGAGAGCGGTAGCGGCCGCAGGGCGAGCTGATTTTATCAGTTTTTGCGATAACGGGGTGGAGCAGGTCGCTGTTGCTGTAGATAGCCACATAGCAGGAGTCGGGATACTGAGTGCCTACAAGTTCGTTGGCCTTGTATGAGCCTGAACCGGAGCCACCGGCTTCATCATGAACGAGATGCTCGAATCCGGGGCGGATCCATTTGCCGTTGCCTGCAGCCACGCCATACTGGCTGAGGCCCATCGGAATAGCGCCGCAGAACAGACGTGTGCCGCTCTGCTCGGCACCTGCGAGAGTCACATATTCGCCGTTGCCGAGGAAGTTCTCCATGTTGTACTGGCCTGTCGAAGTGTCGTTTTTTGTGGAAGTTTCCTTCTCAACGTTGAGATAAGTCACCAGAAGAGTCTTGGGCAGATAGCCTTGTGCGTCGGCGAGATTGGCAGGGCCATCGCCGGTCGACATAGTGATGATGTCGTCGTTGTATGTTCCATACGACGAGAAACGGCTGATGAGATATTCGGTGCTGCGGGCTTTCATCTGGCCGTCCTCGCCGAGGACGTAGCTGCGTGTGGTGCCTGCGTTGCCCTGATTGTAGGTAAGGGCGTAGAGATAGTCTTTATAAAACACCCATTGAGTGGAGCCGTCGTTGGTCAGACCGTTGCCGACGGTAGAAAGAGTGCCTTCGTCGAGCGACTCGCCGGTCAGCAGCACATAGGAGGTGGCATTGGAGCCTTGAACGGTGGTGGCGAATACGAATTTGCCGTCAGGATTTGAGCTTCCGCCGTTTTCGCCTCCGTTTGCAGGCTCGTCGTTCTCAGAGCATGCAGTCAGAGCCACAGCCGGAATAATCGATGCTGCGATAAGTCGCAGAATAGAGTTTGTTTTCTTCATTTTTATGGTTATGTTATGTTGAGTTTTCTGTCAGTAAAGTGAATCAGTTTCCGAAATATACGCGTACTTTACCATAGAAGGCGCGTCCGGCTTTCTGGAGACTGAAGTTGTCGTACAGACGGGCGTTGGTGAAGTTGCGGCACTCGAACGAGAAGTTATACCGGCCGTTGCCGATGCCGTACGACAGCGTGATGTTGTTGGCAAACTGGTTCGGCACCATGTAGTCGCTGTTATATGAACCGATGTTGGTGGCATAGTAGCAGAAACTATGTGTGAACTGGTTGTCGTAGGTGAAAGTCAGCACATTGCCTTTGCGTCCGAGGTTATGCCAATAGAAGTTGATATCGGCATCGGCGAACATCCATGGCAGGTTTGGCATGCGTTCGCGGTAGGAAAGATTTGAAGCGGTGCTGCCCTGCGCGGTGCGCATGTTGTCGCGGACGTTCATAAGAGTGAAGTTGCCGCCGAGGCTGAGCCAGCGCGAGTAGCTGTACCGGGCCGAGGCGCTCACTCCCTTGGTGTCGACCTTGCCGTAGTTGACATAGGTGGCGGCGGATTTGCCACCGCTCAGGGCGAGGATATTGCGCTGGATATAGTCGCGTGTGTCGCGGTATACGAAGCCGGCCTCGACATACACTACATTGCTTCCGAAGGTGGCATTGTAGCTCAGGTTCAGGTTGACGTTATGGCTTGACTCCGGTTTGAGCGACATGTCGCCCACTTCGAGGTCTTCGTCGCCGAACATCTCTTCGATCGTAGGCAGGCGGTATGCCTTCTCGTATGAGGCCTTCAGCTGGAAGCCGAGTGGCATGAACCAGGTGCCGGCCGCGCCGAAACCGAAATTGTCGAGCGAGCGTGAAGTCATCTCGTACACATCCTGAGCCGAGGTCGTGGCCATCGGTCCGGAAACATACAGGTGATATTCTTTTCCGAACACCGACAGATTCACTCTGCTGTGGGGAGTATAGCGGTAAGATGCTCCGATGATGTTTTTGGCGGTGACTTTATTGAATTCGTCCTTCGACGGCGGGGTGGTGAGGAGGTCTTCGTTGCTTCGGTTGAAGGTGTTGAATACGTCGTTGAGGGTGAAAGTGTGCTTGTCGCCGAGGCGATAGTTGGCAGTGAAGGTGGCTGACCAGTTGTTGTTGATGGCTTGAGAGAACATGTAGGACTGCTCGCCCGGGGAGTTCAGTCGCTGTGTTTCTCCGCGCCAGTTGTATTTCATCGATGCGGTGTCCACGTTGGTGGTGTTGTTGCGGTTATAGTTGGCGTTGAGAGCAATGTCGAGACCGCGGGTAAACATATTGCGTTTGCCGTATTCTACCGACGGCTGTATGGAGTGTCCGTGGCGGTGCTTCTGTCCGTAGACGATTTCCTGACGCACACCGGTCTGGATGTCCTTGTACATATGTGAATAGTTGAAACCAAACAGCAGTCGGTCGGCCCAAGACTTGTTGACGAAGCCGAGTTTTGCCACGACAGCTTCGTTATGGTATGTGTCGTTGAAGCGCTGTACGTGTTCGGGCTTCTGGCGGTTGATGCCGCCGGTCTGGAAATCCTCCACCGGGGTGTCTATCCAGTAATTGTTGTCGGAATAGTTCTGGAACGCGTTGATTTCGTATTTGAAACCGTTGGCGAGAGTCTGTCCGAAATTTATATACGATTTATGGGTGTTGAACGAACCATAGGAATAAGAGGCGTCCACGAACCAGCGGCGCTGGCGGCGCGGTGTGACGATGTTGATGACGCCTCCGATGGCATCTGCTCCGAAACCTACCGGAACCACGCCGCGGTATACTTCGATGCGGTCGGCGAAGTTTACGGGTATATTGTTAAGACCGAACGAGCTTCCGGCGCCTTCCTGCGGTACTCCGTCGATAAACACTTTCACGTGCTTTCCGCTGAATCCGTCCATGGTCACTGCCATGTCCGAACCCACACCGCCGCTTTCGCGTATCTTCATTCCGGGAGCCTTGGACAATGCCTCGCTTAGAGTCTTGGTGGTATTGACGAGTTCGCGGGTATTCACTGCGGTCGCATTGAAGGCAGAGTTGCGTACTTTGCTTAGCTGGCTACCTATGACGGTGACCTCTCCGAGCTGAGTCACGGGGCGGAGTTTGATGTTGATTTTCTCGCGTCCGGCAGCTTTTATACTCACCTCCACTTCTCCGTCGTTGAATCCCGGAGCGGACACCTGCAGAGTATATTTTCCTACGGGTGCCTTGATGTGATAGAGGCCTTTTTCGTTTGTTTCCGATGAATAGTCCGTGTCTTTGAGTCTGACTATGGCAAATTCGACAGGTTCTCCTTCCGGAGACATGACTTTGCCCGACAGAAGTCCGCTTATATCATCGGCGAGAATGTTCAGTGATAGAATGAAAAGAGAGGTGAAAAGTAGAAAGTACCGCTTGCAGGAGTCCATTATTTTATGTTGGTTTTTTGTGCAAAGTTAGCCAGTTTTTTTCCTGCTTGAAATACCTTAAATCGAGTAGTGGCTGTGTAATGCGCTGTAATTCACTGCGTTTTGTGTTTGCCTGGCGATGTTCCAAAGTGGTGAACATATATAAAGCGCTGGTGAATGTATTGCGTGTCAACAACCACGGTTCTTTCTGTGTGCGGGCGTAATCCTCTCGTGAAGGTATTGGAATGCGATAAAGAAAACCGGTACGACAAAAAGCAGCGCCAGTGTGCCGAAGAGCAAACCGCCGACAGTGCCGACACCGACAGAAATATTGCCGTTTGCACCTACGCCGGAAGCAAACATCAGAGGCAGCATGCCGAATACCATTGTGGCCGAGGTCATGATTATCGGTCTGAAACGTGCTTTTGCTGCAGATATTGCGGAAGCGCAGAGGCTCATGCCCTCCTTACGCCGTGCGGTGGCGTATTCGGTGAGCAGAATGGCTGTCTTGGCCAGAAGACCAATAAGCATAATCAGACCTATCTGCATATAGATGTTGTTTTCCAGCCCCCACCAGCGTGCGAACAGGAAGCAGCCGGCAAGGCCGAAAGGTACGGCGGCGATGACTGCCAGCGGTATGGTCAGGCTCTCGTACAAGGCGCAAAGAATCAGATAGATGAAAGTCAGACAGATTCCGAATACCAGCGCGGTGGTGTTGCCGGAATCGGATTCCTCTCTGGACATACCGCCGAACTCATAGCCGAAACCGGTGGGAAGAACATTTGCCGCCACTTCCTTTATGGCCTGGAGAGTTTCGCCGGAGCTATATCCTTCGCCTTGTTCGCCGTATACGGAAATTGCAGGGAAGAGATTGAAGCGTGAGAGGCTTTCGGAGCCATACACACGGGTAAGAGTGATGAAATTGTCGATTGGCGACATTTCTCCGGCTGAGTTGCGGACGTATATGCGCCGCAGGTCTTCAGTGTCGATGCGGGTGTCGGGCGATGCCTGTACCATTACGCGGTACAGTTTGGTAAAGAGATTGAGGTTCGACGAATAGCTTCCTCCGACATAGCCTGCGAGAGCCGACAGCACCTCGGATGGAGATATGTCGTACTGCATGCATTTGGCCGCGTCCACCTCGACCAGGTATTGGGGATAGCGGGTGTCAAAGGTGGTGTAAGCCCGTGAAATTTCCGGCCTCAGGTTGAGAGAGTCGATGAATGCTTCCGTGACAGAGAGCAGTTCTTCCGTAGATACACCTTTCCTGTCCTGTACATATAGCTCGAAGCCGCTGCCGGTGCCGTAACCGGAAATCATAGGTTGCTGCGAGGCTCTGATCTGAGCCGACTGTATTGCCGATGTGCGGCGGTATATCTCCTTGATAATCGAATTGATGTCCTGTCCGTGGTCTTTTCGCAGACTCCAGTCTTTCAGCCTTATATTGAATGAACCGGCCGATGACGACTGGTCGTGGCGGGCGTTTTTGCCGCTCACCCGCGAGTAGATGCTTATTTCAGGAATGTCTTTTATGGCGTTTTCCACCTGATCCATAATCTGGTCGGTCTCGGCGAGACTTGATCCCGGCGCCACCTGTACGTTGAGGCTGATGGTACCCATGTCTTCCTGGGGAACCAGACCGGTTTTGGTGGTTTTCATCAGCCACCACAGGCCACCCGCCGCAATCAGAAGAAGAGCGAGCGAAATCCAGCGGAAACGCATTAGGAAGACCACGCCTGTGCGGTATTGGCCGATGACGGCGGCCAAAGAACGGTCGAATGCAAAATGGAAGCGCGACGCGAAAGTGGATTTTCCCCCTGCGGTATCACGCGGGCGCATGAGAATGGCGCTCAGAGCCGGACACAGAGTCATGGCGTTGAGAAGGGATATACCCACCGCTACGGCCATGGTCAGGCCGAATTGAGTATAGAAGGTGCCGGAAGTTCCACCCATGAAGCAGACCGGAATGAATACAGCCATAAACACCACAGTGGTGGTTATGAGTGCGGCGGATAGGCCGCCCATTGCATTGACAGTGGCGGTATACGGATTTTTTTCGCCTGCATCGAAGCGGGCCTGCACGGCCTCGACCACTACGACCGAATCGTCCACGACTGTGCCGATTACCAGTACGATGGCAAACAGAGTGAGCATGTTGAGGGTGAATCCGGCAATATACAGAAAGGCGAAAGTACCAATCAGCGATACCATGATGGAGATTGCCGGTATGAGTGTGGCTCTGAAATCATGCAGGAATATGTACACAATCAGTACAACGAGAATCAAGGCAATGACGAGAGTCTCGATGACTTTGCCTATGGAAGCGTCGAGAAAGTCCTTTGTGCTTGATATGTCGGTCAGTACCATTCCCGGCGGCAGCGACTCGCGAATCTGGTCAAGAGTTTTGTCGATTTCCACAATCACTTCGTTGGCGTTGGAGCCGGCGGTCTGTGCAATCATCGCATTCGCGCCCGGATGGCCGCTTGTCTGGCTTATCATGGCATAATTCACAGCTCCCAGCTCAACAGTCGCCACATCCTTGAGTCTCAGTACTGTTCCGTCGGGCAATGCCTTTATTACCATATTCTCGTAGTCGCCGGTGTCTTCGTATCGACCTCGGTATTTGAGCACATACTGGAATGCCGCCGGAGATTCAGCGCCGAGAGTTCCGGTAGGCGACTCGATGTTCTGGTCGGCAAGTACACGGTCTATGTCCGACGGTACGAGGCCATGCTGTGACATCTTTGCCGGGTCGAGCCAGATACGCATGGCATACTCGGCGCTGAATATGTTCACCTCGCCTACACCCGGTATTCGTGAAATCTGCGGCTCGATGTTGATTTTCATGTAGTTCGTGAGGAAATTCGAGTCGTAAGCGTCCTCGGGGCTGTAAAGCGTGATTGATTTCAAGGTACTGTTCTGTCGTTTCCGGACAGTGACTCCGCTCTTTGTCACCTCGGCCGGAAGAAGCCCCTGGGCGGAGGCTACACGGTTCTGGACGTTCACAACCGCCATGTCGGCATCGGTGCCCTGTCTGAAATATATCGATATGGAAGCGGTACCGGTATTTGTAGCTGTAGAGGTCATGTACATCATGTCTTCCACACCGTTGAGCGACTCCTCAAGCGGGACAATCACGCTTTTGAGTACGGTTTCGGCATTGGCGCCGGTATATGTGGCCGAGACCCTTACGGTAGGGGGCGCTATATTCGGGAATTGCTCGATTGGCAATTGCAGCAGTCCGAGTACACCAAGTATGACGATGAGTACGGATATCACTCCGGCGAGAATCGGACGGTCTATGAAGGTTTTTACAGTCATGTTTATAGCCAGTATAATGTATTTCAGCAGACAAAATTAACGGAAAATGCAGAGAGGCTTATGTCAGATATCCGGATAATTGACTAAAGTTCCTGAAATGGTGGCTAACGTAAATAGTGCCTCAGGATAAATTCGGATAAAATTATTAACTTTGCAAGCGATGAAGAATCTTACCTTATACATAGATTTGGCATTCTGTCTGATTGTATTTCCGGTAATGGCGGCGCTGTTCCCGATAGAGCGGTGGTATCATAATTTCACCGCATACATCTTGCTGGCAGGGTTCTGGCTTTATGCGGTCTATGTGGTAAACCGGGCGCTTACGATACCTTTGCTTTTCGGCGACAGAAAAAGGAAACTGTATGGAGTATCTCTGATTGCCGTTTCGATAGCCGTGACTGTGATTTTGTCAGGAGTGAGACTGTATTTGCCCAAGCCGAGTGTATACGATGCCGGTATCGTGCGCCATCTTCCGCAAATCATGCAGTATCAGCAGGCTTTGTGGACACTGTTCATGATAGTGGAGGCATTCAGTTTTGCTGTAGGTCTGCTGACCCAGACCAACCGCCAGAGAGCCAGACGCCGTGCCGCCGAGGCCGAACGCGACAAGGCGGCCATCGAGCTCTATAAGGCTCAGATCAAGCCTCATTTCATGTTCAATACCCTCAACTCTCTGTACGGACTGTTTCTTACAGAGAGTCCGAACGCGTTGCCTTCCCTTGAAAAATTCATATCCATGATGCGGTATATACATACTTCATCGGTCAGAAACCTTGTTCCTGTGGCAGAGGAAGCCGAGTATATACGGGAATATGTGGAAGTGCAGTCGTTGCGTCTTAATGAGATGACCATTGTGGACCTGAACATGGACGTCAGCGGCCACACCGCAGTGATGCTGCCGCCTATGCTGCTGGTGACTTTTGTGGAGAATTGTTTCAAGCATGGAGTGTCTCCGGTGGAAAGGAGCCGGATCTCAATCAGTCTGTCGGTGGATGACAGCAGACTGGACTTCAAGACCTCCAACAGGATATTTCCGGTAAAACGTATCGGCGAGCACATGGGCATTGACAATTGTCGCAGGCGACTCGAACTTCTCTATGGCGGCCGGTACAGCCTTGATATAAATGATGACGGAGACAACTATACAGTAGTACTGACTATAAGAGACACAAGCATATGATAAACAGTAGTACTGACGATAAGAAACACAAGCATATGATAAAATGTGTAGCAATTGACGACGAGCCTATAGCTCTGAGTATTATTCAGGAGTATTGCCGCCGCTATGGCGATATGGAACTTCGGACGTTCACCTCGCCTGTTGCCGGTATGGAATGTATCAGAGAGGACAGCCCCGACATAGTGTTTCTCGATATAGAGATGAATTCCCATAACGGGCTTGAACTGGCCAGACAGTTGCCCGACGGAGTATGCCTGATACTTACGACCGCGTATTCGCAATATGCGCTCGACGGTTTCAATGTCGATGCTGTGGATTTTCTTCACAAGCCAATCTTTTATCCGCGTTTTGAACGTGCCGTCAGAAAGGCTCTTGTGCATATCGGCGCACGCGACGGCAAAAAGGCCGGTCGCGAGACAATAACGCTCAAATCCGGTTACAAAACTGTAGTGCTGGATGTTGACGATATTGAGTACATCGAGGCCATGGACAACTATGTGAAGGTGTATCGGCCGGGCCAGCCGACGGTTATCTCGCAGATAACCATGAAGGAGATGGAAATGATGTTGCCGGCAGACCGCTTCGCCAGAGTTCACAGGTCGTTTATTGTCGCAACCGCGGCAATTGAGAAATTCTCCAATCGCCAGATATTCCTGAAAAAATACGATACGCGCATACCTGTCGGACGCACATATGTGGATTCGTTCAACAGTTTATATAACAATATGAATAAGAATATAAGCAAATGAAAAAGATCATGACTCTGATGTCGGTGATAATCGCCGCATCGTTTTCGGCATTCGTTTTTGCCGGTACCCCGATTAATCAGTCCGAACTGCCCAAGGCTGCGCAGACATTCCTGAGCAAGCATTTTCCGAAAGACAAAGTCCGCAAGGCTGAGAAAGAACAGGGACGCCGCGGCATGGAATATGAG